>JANXME010000315.1 GCA_025354785.1 Actinomycetes bacterium
AGGAATTGGAAGGACGACGGGGTGGCGCGATTTTGCGCCGAGTGGCATCCGACCCGGCCCGCTATCTAAATGTCGTTCTTCTTGTGCGCAAAGCTTGCGAATTAACGGCCACCGTTCTATTGGCGATTATTCTCTTTGATAGATTTGATGGCGGCCAAGCGCTAGTGCTAACCGTTGCGATTATGGTGGTTCTCTCATATGTAATCGTTGGAGTGGGACCTCGGACTTTAGGCAAACAGCACCCTCATATGTGGGCGCGAAGCGGCGCCGTGGCCGCTTTTTATTTGGCAAGTATTTTGGGCCCGATAACTACCTTGCTCATCACTTTAGGAAATGCGATCACTCCAGGAAAGGGATTTCGCCAAGGTCCCTTTGCTAATGAAGCAGAGTTGCGCGATCTAGTCGATCAAGCCCACGAACGTGGATTGGTCGAAACCGACGAGCACGAAATGATCCACTCTGTATTTGAACTGGGCGACACAATGGTGCGCGAACTTATGGTGCCCCGCACAGAGATGGTCTGGATTGAAAAGGATAAGACTTTGCGCCAGGCGCTATCCCTTTCGCTGAGATCTGGATTCTCGCGAGTTCCAGTCGTTGGAGAGGGAGTAGATAACGTTATTGGTATTGCATATGTAAAAGATTTGGCTAGACGAGCATTGGATCATCATGAAGCCGAGCAAACTGAGCGGGTTGAACAATTGATGCGCCCGGCAAATTTTGTGCCAGAAAGCAAGATCGCCGTAGAACTTCTAAAAGAAATGCAACGCGACCAGATTCATTTGGCGATAGTGATTGACGAATATGGTGGCACCGCGGGTCTAATTACGATTGAAGATATTTTGGAAGAAATTGTCGGTGAAATCGAAGATGAGTTCGATTCGGGAGAAGATGAATTTGTTTGGCTAAGCGATGGAAAAGCGCGCGCCCAAGCCAGATTGCATGTTGAAGATCTAGCCGCTGAACTCGACATTACTGTGCCCGAAAGCGATTACCACGACGTGGATTCGGTCGGAGGTTTGATGGCCAAGAAATTGGGGCGCGTTCCTATTGCCGGTAGCACGATCAAGGTGCAGGGCTGGAATATCACGGCCGAACGTCCACTTGGTCGTAGGAGACGCATAAGTAGCGTAATTGTTGAAAAAGATATATCCCCGGAGAAGAGCGAACGGGCAGAGCTCTAAAAGGGCGAAAGGAGAGTATTTTTTTTAACGATAGCCTTAGCCAATGCGTATCGTTCGTTTTTCACCCGCTAGCGCCGATCCAGCTCTGGATTTAGGAGGCGATCCGCTCTATGGCGTAATACATGAAGATGCAATCGCAATTATCGCAGGAGATCCGCTTTATTCTGGAGTAAAGCCCACGGGCAAAGTCGTCCCGATTTCACAAGTGCGCCTGCTCGCCCCAGTTTTACCGCGCAGCAAGGTAGTTTGCATTGGTAAGAACTATGCCGACCATGCCAAGGAGATGGGCGGGGAAGCACCAGCGGAACCAATTATTTTTCTAAAGCCCAATACATCTGTAGTCGGCCCCAATGACACGATCGTTTGGCCAGCAATGAGTGATCGAGTCGATCATGAGGCGGAACTAGCAATAGTAATCGGGCGAATTTGCAAAGATGTTCCTAAAGAGCGTGCCAACGATGTCATTTTTGGCTACACCTTGGCTAATGATGTGACTGCGCGCAATCTGCAAAAAAAGGATGGGCAATGGACCAGGGCAAAAGGATTCGATACCTTCTGTCCACTTGGACCTTGGATCGATACTGATTTCGTGCCAGCGGGCCAACTCGTAACCGCAACGCTAAATGGCGAAGTGAAACAGTCGGCCCCACTTTCTGACATGATTTTTGATGTTCCCACCATTATCAATTTCATCTCTCAGGTAATGACGTTGCTTCCAGGCGATGTCATTCTCACTGGAACCCCTGCCGGGATTGGACCTATGCCAGAGAGTTCCACTATTACTGTTGCAATTGAGGGTTTGGGCGAATTAACAAATAAAGTTTCTACTCGTGGTTGACACAATGGGAAAGAAAGTTCGAGTTAGATTCGCCCCTTCTCCAACCGGAGATCTCCATGTTGGCAATATCCGAACCGCGCTCTTTGATTGGGCATACGCACGTCACACAGGCGGTACTTTTATCTTTCGAATTGAAGATACCGATACCACTCGCGTTACCGATGAATACATAGCAGCGGCAATAGATACGCTGCGTTGGCTGGGTTTGCAGTGGGACGAGGGTCCGGAGGTCGGGGGAGAGTTCGGTCCTTATTTACAATCTCAGCGCTTAGAGATCTATGCGCACTGGGCGCAGAAATTTTTGGATCAAGGCGATGCTTATTATTGCTTCTGTACCGCCGAAGAGTTAGAGGCGCGGCGCGAGGCCCAGAAGTCGGCCAATGTCGCGCCCGGATACGACGGGAAATGTCGCAATTTATCAACGCAAGAGATTGCCGACTTTAGAGATCAGGGGCGCCCAGCAGTAATCCGCATGCGCATGCCAGAGGGTGAGACAAAGTTCGTCGACCGAATCCGCGGTGAAATTGTTTTTGATCACAAATATGTTCCAGATTTTGTTTTGGCCCGCGCAGATGAGTCACCGCTCTATACGCTGGCTGTCGCCGTGGACGATATCTTGATGAAAGTCACCCACGTGCTGCGCGGTGAAGATTTGCTTTCTTCCACTCCTCGCCAAATCCGCGTTTATCAAGCCATGGGAGTTAAAGAAGAGGATTTTCCAACCTTTGCTCATCTGCCCTTCGTGATGGGGCAGGACAATGCCAAGCTCTCCAAGCGCAACGGAGAGGTTTCAATTGCGTGGTACCGCGATAAAGGATTTCTGCCGGAGGCGATCTGCAATTATTTGGCGCTTCTAGGTTGGTCGCCGGGAGATGATGTTGAAAATATTACGATGCAACAACTTACAGAGCTCTTCACAGTCGAACGCGTAAATAGTTCACCAGCCCGCTTTGATATGAAAAAGTTGGAGTCAATCAATGGCGATAAAATTCGTGCTCTGACCTTGGATGACTTTCTTTCGAGGGCACTTCCGTTTTTACTAGAATCAAGGGTGATTTCGGGCACCGATAAAGAAATCGCTCTCGTGAAAGCGGCGCTTCCCATTATTCAAGAGCGCATAACTCGGTTGGATGAAATTTCCGGCATGCTGAAATTCTTGTTCGTTAAAACCTTTTCCATTGAGGAAAGTTCACTCTCCAAAGTCACGGATTCTGCTGCCAAGTCGGTACTGCGTCGTTCATTGGAAGATTTAACGGCCTTGACCTCATGGACGCACACCAACATTGAAGAGGTGTTGCGCGCTGCGCTAATTGAGGATCTCGGGCTAAAACCACGAATAGCATTTGGTGTGGTGCGAGTGTCGGTCACCGGAAGCACTATCTCGCCACCGCTATTTGAATCCATGGAATTGCTGGGCAAAGACTCATCTTTAGCACGGATTAGCGCGGCGCTCTCACTATAATTTCTACGGTATCCTTTGCAAGCCTTTTAGGCGCCATTTTTGGGGTATGGGGTAATTGGCAGCCCTGCTGATTCTGGTTCAGTAAGTCTAGGTTCGAGTCCTGGTACCCCAGCCAAGTTTTACGAACCTCTTCTCTATCTAAGTTCTCAGTGGTACCTTTCGTTTTGCTGCGGAGCTAGAAGCGTCTGCGCCAGAGTGGAGAACAAAATGAAAAAATTCGTATTTCTTTACAATTTTGATCCAAAAGAAATGCCAAGTGAAGAAGCCATGGATGTTTGGATGAAATGGTTTAAGAAGATTGGGAAGAGTGTTTTAGATATGGGAAATCCCTTAATGGGGGGCATGCTTGTTACTGCGACCAAGTCCAAGAAAATAACTCCGGCGATGAATCCGATTACGGGTTACACGGTGATAAAGGCCAAAGATATGGCCGCTGCAATAAAAATTGCCCAATCTTGCCCCGGTAAAGCTGGGATGCAGGTCTATGAAGCCATGGAGATGTAGCGGCTTCACTTATTATTTAGAGATAAGGGTCAGATTAGGGTATACATAATTGCCTGTATGATTCACGGGCACTAGGCCCCGTCGTCTAGCGGCCTAGGACTCTGGCTTCTCAAGCCAGCTACGAGGGTTCGAATCCCTTCGGGGCTACTCACATATCGCCCCCCATTTCTCATAGAATTGGGGTTATGGATATGAAAGCACTTACCGCTGAATATGGCGCATCTACAAAATATGTAGCCGACATAGTTGCCTCACTCTCCACCGCGGATCTGGATAAACACAAAGGGGATGGCTGGACGCCCCGTCAAGTAATTCATCATTTAGCCGATAGCGAAGCGCAGTCTTACGCCAGATTGCGCCGCCTTGTAGCAGAACCGGCTGGAACAATAATTCAGGGCTACGACGAAGGTGCTTGGGCGCAGAGCCCGATATTGGGTTACCAAGAACTGCCAATCGATAATTCGCTAGCGGTATATCTAGCAGTTAGAGCGGCATCTTTAGATATTTTGCAACGCTTGCAAGAATCAGACTTGGAGAGGGCTGGCGTCCACACGGATGCAGGGCCTTACTCAATAGCGCGTTGGTTAAAGATTTACTCCAACCATCCCCGCGATCATGGCGACCAAATTAAAGAAGCGCTTGGTTAAATATGTCGATCACCCAATATCGCCATGCCACCTTGGATTGCCCGCAACCGGTGGCACTGGCTCGGTTTTACGCGGATTTGTTAGGTCTTAGAGTGGAGCCGCTGGGAGATTTGAAAGAAGAAAAGGTTAGTTGGCTGCGGATCAAAAATAGCCAAGGTGAACCAATAATTGGATTTGCCAAAGTAGAAAACTATTTAGCCCCAACTTGGCCAGAAGGAGAAATTCCGCAACAATCGCATCTGGAGTTCAGCGTTACCGATTTGGATGTTGCTGAAAAGCAAGCCATTGCGCTGGGCGCTCGCAAAGCCGATTTTCAAGCCGGTGAGAGCTTTCGAGTTTACTTAGACCCGGTGGGCCATCCCTTCTGTTTGATTCTTAATTACAACGACTAGTACTTTATTTTTTCCCATCCGGGCTTGGCTCTGCTACTGCCTGCGGTGCTGCGTCCATCACGAGTGCGATAAATAATCGGAGGACGGAACATATATCCAATGGGAGCGCTTAGGGCGTGTACAAGGCGCGTAAATGGCCAAATAATGAATAGCGCCATTCCGATTACAGCGTGAACTCTGAAAGCTAACGGCGTGCTCGCCATCAAAGTTCCATCTGGCTGGAAGAGCAATATAGATCGAAACCAGGGCGAGACAGTTTCGCGATAATTATGTTGGGTGCCGATGACTCCAGCGCTGGAAAGAGTCGCGCTGCATCCGGCTAGCAAGGTGGCAACCAAAAACACATACATGGTTTTATCGTTCTTGGTGGTGGCAGCAAAGACGGTGGAAGTTGTACGGCGACGATAAATAAGCAGGGTTATGCCCGACAAAGTAGCAACACCTGCCAACCCGCCTAAAGATATGGCGCCAAAGTGGTACATCTCCTGACTCACTCCTATTGTATCGGTCCA
>JANXME010000012.1 GCA_025354785.1 Actinomycetes bacterium
CAACGAAACACTTGCTAATCCATACTTGGCTGCCGACCGCGGTTTTATTGACGCGGTTATTGAGCCGAACCAAACCCGGGAATACATTACAAAAGCGCTGCGGGCGCTGCGCACAAAACGCGACTCGCTGCCCGCCCGCAAGCATGGAAACATTCCACTTTAATGCCTAATCTGCGTTACACCATAACTTCTGGCACGCCTTCGGCGGAAGAGCGAGCTGCTTTAGAAACCGCCCTGCGTCAACATGTAAAACCGGCTTCCGCTCCAACAAAAAAGAGCCTGTGGGCAAAGCCGCAATTTCGAACGCTTCCGCAGAGAAATAACTAAATGCCAGAAATCATATTGGCTTCGGCATCGCCTTCTCGGAAGAGACTTCTCCAAGCAGCGGGAATAGAACCGCGAATAGTCGTTAGCAATGTCGATGAGGATGATCCCATCTACGCAGCAATGAACCCACGGGAAATGGTCTTGGCGTTGGCAATCGTGAAAGCGCATACGGTTCGGGAATTGGTTGATGAACCTGCACTCATCATGGCCTGCGATTCTACATTTGAATTTGCAGGTCAATCCTTGGGCAAGCCGGTCACGCCAAATAAGGCGGTCGAGCGCGCTAGATTACTGAGTGGCAATTCGGGTCTTCTTCACACCGGCCACTGCCTAATCGATACCGAAAAAGGTGTAGAAATTTCCGACATAGCAACGACGAAGGTCAACTTCTCAAAATTAAGCGAGGAAGAGATCTCCGATTACGTGGCCAGCGGAGAACCGCTAGAAGTTGCCGGTGGATTTACCCTCGATGGCTTGAGTAGCCCATTTATCTCATCAATTGCCGGCGATTACACCAATGTGATTGGACTTTCAATTCCACTATTGCGCGCAATGACATCTCGTCTGGGATACTCATGGCGCCAAGTCCGCTTACTCAGCATTGGAGTTTCTTCATGAGGAGCGTACTAATCGCCAATCGCGGCGAAATTGCAGTGCGCATCATTCGCGCCTGTAAGGATCACGGAATAAAGAGCATTGCCCTTTATTCTGATGAAGACCGCGGCGCCATTCATGCAAAATTGGCCGATGCGGCCTACTCCCTGCACGGGGTTACCGCCACTCAAACTTACCTAGACATTGAAAAAATCATCGCGGTTGCTTTGGAATCTGGTGCCGAGGCCGTCCATCCTGGATACGGATTTCTTTCCGAAAATGCAAATTTTGCGCAAGCTGTTTTAGATGCGGGCCTAATTTGGATCGGGCCATCCCCGGAAGCAATTCGATTACTGGGCGATAAAGTTTCTGCCCGCAAAATCGCCGCCAAAGTTGGCGCGCCACTTGTCGCAGGTACCGCTGATCCCGTCAACGGACATGAAGAGGTGATTGCCTTTGCCAAGGAGCATGGTTTACCAGTTGCGATAAAGGCCGCGCACGGCGGAGGAGGTCGTGGTCTCAAAGTAGCGCGCACGATGGAGGAAATTCCAGAACTCTTTGCCTCCGCGGTACGCGAAGCTATTACAGGATTTGGCCGTGGGGAATGTTTCGTCGAAAGATATCTGGATCGCCCCCGCCATGTGGAGACTCAAGTGCTCGTCGATTCATTCGGCGATGCAGTAGTTATAAGTTCGCGTGATTGCTCCCTTCAACGACGCCATCAGAAATTGGTAGAAGAAGCGCCCGCCCCATTTTTAAGTCAAGCCCAAACAGCCGAACTTTACCGATCATCAAAGGCAATAATGAAAGAGGCCGGCTACGTTGGCGCTGGAACTTGCGAATTCTTGGTGGGGCTGGATGGAACTATCTCTTTTCTCGAAGTGAACACTCGCCTGCAGGTCGAGCATCCCGTAAGCGAAGAAGTAACGGGGATCGATCTGGTGCGCGAGCAATTCCGCATTGCTATGGGTGAGCACCTAGGTTTCGACGATCCGACAATCCGCGGACATTCCATAGAGTTTCGCATCAACGGTGAGGATCCAGGTCGCGCCTTTTTGCCCGCCCCCGGCCGTATTAGCGAGTGGCAAATCCCAACCGGCCCCGGCGTTCGGGTTGATGCCGGTTTTCAACGCGGAGATGTTATCGGTGGAAATTTCGATTCTCTGCTAGCCAAATTGATCGTTACTGGTAGCACTCGCGAACAGGCAATTGAAAGAGCGCGTCGGGCGCTAGCTGAATTTAAAATCGGAGGCTTAGCAACTGCCTTGCCTTTTCACCGCGCTATCTTGGAAGACCCCGCATTCACTAAAGATTTCAAGGTTTATACCAGTTACATTGAAAATGAATTTGTCAATGAGATTTCCGAATACTCTAAGACCGCTCACGCCACATCGCAATCTCATGCTGCTCCGGAGCACTTTGTGGCAGAAGTTAACGGCCACCGCTTTGATGTTATTTTGCATGCGCCCGAGCCAGTTCACAAACGCCACCGCGCCAAAGAGGGTATGACTGGAGTTATTACCGGGAATGGACTTACTAGCCCGATGCAAGGCACGGTAGTAAAGATCGCCGTGCTTGAGGGAGATTTGGTGGAAGCCGGTGATCTTGTAATTGTTCTGGAGGCGATGAAGATGGAGCAACCGCTAATGGCGCATAAGTCAGGGATCATTACCAACCTCACGGCTGCCATCGGAGCCAATGTTTCTAATGGTGCAAAGCTCTGTGACATTATTGACGTATGAGCACACCGACAACGCAGCCACTTTATTTAGATCCAGTAGGCACTGCCCAAATCGCAGCAGATGAAATAAATGCCCGCACCGGAGTTGCCAAACATGACATCGCGCTAGTTATGGGCTCGGGATGGGTTGGAGCCACGGAAGCGCTAGGCGCTCCCGCATATGAATGCGACGCTGATGAGATTTCTGGATTTCTTCCACCTTCAGTTAAAGGACACTCTGGAAAAATTCGCTCCTACTCGCTAGATGGTGCAAATGGCAAAATTCGCGCCCTCGTTTTTTTAGGCCGAACTCATTTTTATGAAGGCAAGGGAATGGAACCAGTCGTGCACGGCGTACGCACTGCTGTAAAGGCTGGCTGCAAAATCGTCATACTCACTAATGCCTGCGGCGGCATTAACACGGCTTATCGCGTTGGACAACCCGTCCTAATTCGCGATCACATCTCATTAACTGCAGCCAGTCCCCTGATCGGAGCAGATTTTGTAGATCTGACCGACCTGTATAGCAAAAGAATTCGAGCGATCGTCAGGAGCGAAGACTCCTCCCTTGAAGAGGGTGTCTATGTTCATTGGCGCGGACCTGCCTACGAGACTCCTGCTGAAATCCACATGATGCGCACTTTGGGCGCGGATTTAGTGGGAATG
>JANXME010000025.1 GCA_025354785.1 Actinomycetes bacterium
AACGGGCAATTCATTCCGCATCCGGCTTGAGACGAAATGCAAATCGTAGTCCGCTCTGGGTAACGCATTAGAACGCTCTCAACGAGAACTCCATCGTGGAGGCGCCACAAATCTTTTCTCGTCATTCCACCATCACAAGTCACAGAACGCACCAATTCAATTAACTTCGGTGTCAACAGTTCCGAAATTCTCGAGCGGTCGACCATGGGAATATCAGTCCAACTTTCAGAGTCGGATGCAAAATGAGTGAAATAGTGATTGGCAATTTGATTTGCCCGAAAGGCAGGTAGCCCTAATTCAACAGCGAAATTCTTACGCTCTTCTGGTGAAAAATCGGCAATATGCCGTGGTGATTTTTTTCGCAAAACCGGTTCGTCGAAAACCAACTTTATTTCCGCAGGATTATCCGAACGCGTCATAGGTATCTTTTGACTATTTCGAATGCGAGCCAAACGGCGGGGGCAGAGAGTAACGCGGAATCGAGACGATCCAATATGCCACCGTGTCCTGGCAATATTGTTCCCATATCTTTAATCGCAAGATCGCGTTTCATTGCGCTTTCAATTAAATCTCCACTTGTTGCTGTAAATACGACAATGAAACCAACTAGAGAGCCGATCCACCAATGTTGGTGCATGAAATAATGAAAACTAAGCGCCCCGCCAATCACCGTAAAAACGATTGACCCAGCTAACCCTTCCCAAGTCTTCTTAGGGCTGATTTTCGGGGCAAGCGCGTGCTTTCCAAAAAGCACTCCCACCAAATATCCAAATGTGTCATTGCAACTTATCAAAACTACAAAGGTCATTACTCGGTCAAGTCCGTCAAAGGGGCGAGCCAGAAGAATGAGAAATCCCGCCAAGAATGGTAGATAAATAAGCACCAATGTGGTTGCCGTTGCATTTCTTACAAAACCCTCTGGCCCGCGGCGCAAAAGTAGTATTAGCAAATTGGGCAAGGTAAAGGCGGTCGCAATTGCTAGGCCCGCCAGACTTCCTTGCCAAGTTGCAATCGTTAAGACAATTGTGGCGATTGCAAGTGCAGGAAAGGAAATTTGGGTTTGCGTGAGATCAAATGCTCGAACAATCTCGCGAATTCCCAGAATTACGGCGATTCCAATGACCACAGCAAAAAGTTCGCGCCGGAACGCCAGAGTTGACCATATTGTGACTACCAAACTGACGCTAACGACAATTGAGGGCAGGAGTTTTCTGCCGGCGCGTTTATTTAGCGCCTCATTTAGCGAATGTAAATCTTCCATCTACTGGATATGAACCCTCAGACTTCGAGAAGCTCAATCTCCTTGTGCTTCAAAAGATCATCAATGCGCGAGACGTGTTCAGAGGTCAATTTTTCGAGTTCTTTTTCCCCGCGGGTCAAATCGTCTTTGCCTATGAGGCCATCCTTTTCCAACTTTTCCATCGCTTCCTTGGCGCCGCGACGAATATTTCGCATTGAAACCTTGGCATCTTCGCCCTTAGTACGAACTACCTTTATGTACTCTTTGCGACGCTCCTCTGTTAATTGCGGAAACCCCACACGGATAACGACTCCGTCATTTCCTGGATTTACTCCTAAATCAGATTCGCGGATCGCCTTCTCAATAGACGCCATCGCTCCCTTATCAAAGGGCGAAATAATGGCTAAGCGTGCCTCCGGAACTTGGAAAGAGGCCAATTGTGAAAGCGGGGTAT
>JANXME010000027.1 GCA_025354785.1 Actinomycetes bacterium
CCATAAGGCGCCGGCAAAAATGCGTGAGCGGAATTGCCCGCCCCCCTTTTTACAACCACACTGGGATCAAATAAATTGGCA
The DNA here is from genome assembly GCA_025354785.1 of Actinomycetes bacterium. Classification (GTDB taxonomy): domain Bacteria; phylum Actinomycetota; class Actinomycetes; order Nanopelagicales; family Nanopelagicaceae; genus QYPT01. The sequence goes on from JANXME010000027.1 coordinate 82, forward strand.
CTAATCAATTCAAATTGCAGATCTAACATCGCTTCCAACAGACTCGATTCCACCAACCCACCCATGCCAGTTCGTTCACGTCGCAGAAGCAGGGCGGTGACTCCGTGAGCCAAATGTGTGGAGGTGAAGATATCTGCCACCGCCAGGCCTACGGGAATTGGTGGATCTCCAACTCGCCCATTTAGCCAAGGCAACCCAGAGATTGATTGCGCCAAAAGATCTTGCCCTGGCCGATCTTTGAAGGGACCGGTGGAGCCGTAACCTGTCGCACTGCCGTAAACAATTCTGGGATTAACTTTTTTTACATCTTCATAACCCAGACCCAAGCGCTCGATCACGCCGGGGCGAAAGTTTTGAATAACCACATCGGCCTTCTCGATCAATTTCCAAACTTGGGCCAAGCTTGCCGAATCCTTTAAATCAGCAGCAAAGCTCTCCTTATTGCGATTCATAATATGAAAAGAGAGGGTGTCGCCATCGGCTTCCAGGCCCGCAAAAGCCAGAGTGCGTCCGATATCTCCACCGTTGGGGCGCTCGATTTTGATTACTCTGGCTCCCAAATCAGCCAAGCGCATGGCCGAAACCGGACCGGCCAGAAACTGGCTGAAGTCAAGAACCAAGATCCCATCCAGGGGTAACTCAGGACGTGCGGCACGCATAGACAAATCTCCTTTCAATTCCTAGAAATTAATTGATGTGAAAAACTTCTGGAACGTCCATCCACCAATCTCCAGGAGCGCGGTCCGCTACTGGAGATTGCAATGGCTTGCAGAGATCCCACCAACGTTGGGTATTTTCATCCTCGGCCATGCGTGCCATATCCGCCGCAAAATCCGAGCCTACATATTCAAAATATGCGAACAACAATTCACCATAGCGATAGATTGAATAATTGCGAATATTGCTATCGTGAATCTGCTTAAGCACGCTCGGCCAAACATCTGCATGAAGGCGCTCGTACTCAACCCAATGTTCGGGCTTTATTCCAATAACTGATGCGTAGCGTTTCACAGTCACTCCTTCTCTAGAGGTTATAGAACTTCTTGGCCGTCTTAGATTTCATCCACTCCTGATCTTCGCTGGAATACTTTGCGACTACGGCCACCTGCGCCTTCCAAACCCCAACATAATCTCCAGCCAAAATCGCTACCGGCCAATCTCCGCCCATCATCACTCGGTTTGCGCCGTATACGCTAACTATGTGATCAACATATGGTTGCCAATCATGGAAGGTCCAATTGGCATCGGAGGCGGTATTTAGCCCAGATAATTTGGCGTAAACATTTGGAAATTGGGCAACCTCGGCCATCAAATCGGCCCACGGTTGCATTACTTTGCCCTTTACATCGGGTTTAGCGAAGTGATCAATCACGATTTTTAGAGTTGGGAAATTGGCCGCCACCGTCAAAATATTTGAGATATGCGCTGAGTTCACAGCAACATAGTCAAAACTCAGACCAGCTTTCTCCGCCATCGCCAAAGTCTCTTGAACCTCGGGACGCAAAATCCATTTATCGTCAGACTCATATTTCGGGTTGGAGTAATCATGGGTGAGATTTCGTACACCTTTGAAGTAGGAATTCTTGGCTAGAACCTCCAAGGCCGCCCCCGCTTCGGCGGGGCGAACAAAGGGCACCCAACCGACTACTCCTTTCACAATTGGATAGTGTGCGGCCACATCCAACATATAAAAAGTATCTTCATAAGTATCTGCCGCTTGCACCAGAACGGTTCCAGTCACGCCCGCTGCTGGAATATCTGGGGCCAGGCGTTCCGGCTTAAAGTCATCATAAAGCGGACCGTATTCGGGAGCGATCCAACTGTATGCGCGCTCACTCATAACCCAAAGATGTTGATGAGCATCAATTAGTTCGTTACTAGACATTTTTCCTCATCTCTCTAATCGCCACTTCTTGCCATTTAAAGAACGCCGTATGAATCCCAAACTTCTCGCACACTCTTTCCCGAGAGCAAATCTTGAAGCACAGTGCGCTCGGTTTGAGCTTTCGCATTTGCGGCGGCAAAAACCTCTTCAATATATTTTGCCGGCACAACTGCAATTCCATCTGCATCGGCAATTACCGCATCTGCCGGATGGACCGCCACTCCACCGCACATAATTGGTTTGCGGGTTGATTCAATTCGCATTCTCCCCTTGTAGTCATATGGGCGAGCCAGCACTCCGAAGGCAGGAAACTCCAGCCCCGCGATCGCCTCCACATCTCGCAGCGGTCCTTCACAAACCACACCTGTGGCCCCGCGTCCGCGAGAGGCTGCTGAGAAAAGCTCTCCCCAAAAAGCCGAAAGGCTCTCTCGTTGGGTAGCAACAATTACTATCTCACCGGTTTGCAGAGTATCTAAAAAATCTATGGCAACAGCGTAGGGATCCTTTAAGTCATATTGTGAATCTGGGACAAAGGACATAGTTGCGGCCAAGCCCACGGCTCTCATATTCGATCGAATCGGCTTGATACTGGCGTCCATGACGTTATTGAGAATGCCTATCGCATCTAGGCAATCGGAAACCATAGCGGTGCGTACGCGCGGATCAACTTTTAGCATGCTCATATTTCAAACCCTTTCAACCATGTAAACGTGAACGAAGGCGATTACCGTCTCGCCTCGTTGGTTTATAACGCTAACTTGCTCATCGACAATTCCAAATTTATCCGACGCCTTAGCGTGCTCGCGTTTAGCCACTATCTGTGCGTGGGAGGTAATGGTGTCGCCTATGAAGACAGGTTTAATGAATCGCACTTTGTCATAACCATAACTAAATGCAACCTCGTTGATTTCTCCGGCAAGTGAGCCAACGGCAACAGAGAGAATTAAAGTTCCGTGGGCGACACGTTGGCCAAAAGCTTGGGTCTTGCACCACTCCGCATCCATGTGATGCGGGTAGAAATCTCCGGTCTGTCCGGCGTGCAAAACAATGTCTGCTTCGGTGATTGTTCGCCCTGTACTAACCCGGCTTGAACCAATGACATGATCTTCAAAAAACAATTTCACGCCTACTCCTTGATGTATTTTTCATACATGGATACCATCGCATCGATATTAGCCCCGGTTAGCTCTTTGCGCACCAGTACATCGTGGATCAATAGCGAAGTTTGATACTGAACATCCGGCCAGCCGAAGACTCGCGGTCGAACCCAGGATCGCTCCAATGTTCGCAAGGTACTATTAAAAAAATTCTCACTCACATTGTTTAGACGATGGCTCTTCCACGCCACCAGATTGCCAGGCTGTCCAGCGCTAAGACCGTAAACTCCGGCCTGAACTTGTGGAGACGAGAGGGCGTAAGCAGCCCGCCCCGCTACTTGCGGATTCTTTGCCGCCGAAGAGACCGCAATTCCCGCTCCCCCAAGTTGAGAACCGCCGGCAGAGCCATCAAATGAGGCAATATCGTCATAATTTAAAACTTTCTTTCGAAATCCGATCCGGGAGTAGTTGCTGTATCCATATAAGGCAACTCCGAATGCATAAAGATCCGAACTTGCGAGAATCTCAGCAATATCAATGGGATTGCTCTTGGCACAAAAATCCGGAACGAGGCCGGCAAGTTCGATCATGAAATTCAAAACCTCTTCGGCTATCTCAACATCCATAAATCTTCCATTCGAAACTAGCGCAGAATTCTTCTGCGCCATCAAAGTTGCAAAAGTACTAAAGGCATCTACTGGCTTATAGGGCCAGAGCACCTTGCCGAGTCTGGCCTCGGCAATGACTTCGCTCCAAAAAATAGGCGCGTGGTCGGCCATATCTGCTCTATAAGCGCTAACTTGAGCCGCCGTATCAATGGCCAGTGCCCAATGCTGACCTCGATATGAATAGGAATCGTGTGAAGGACCAACGCTAGTCAAGGCCAACTGTGCCAGCTGGTCTGGAGTCAATAGCTCCTCCATTGCAATTACCGCCCCCGCATGGACCGCATCGGGAACGTGGGGATGGTCGATAATCATCAAATCATAATCTCGATAAAACTCTTCTATATGTTGATCTCCAAATGCCAGCAGTGAACGCGCGTTCCAATCAATGCTTATTGACTCACTACTTTCTAAATGTCCATTCGACGCCCGTAGGCATTCCAAACCACGAGGATGATCCCACGTCAATCCGGTTAGTAAGTCCAGATTCACCTACATGCTCAATATTCGGTTTATTTCATCGGCAAAGAAGTCTCTAACCGCTATTCCTTCATCGATATATTTGCCGAAATTGAAGAATCCGTGAATCATTCCGGCATAGTCGCGATGAACCACGTAGTTCCCTGCCTCCGCCAACTTATTCGCATACGCCAGACCATCTTCGCGCAGAACATCAAATTCTGCAGTAATGATCACAGTTGGTGCCAAACCTGCATAGCTTGAGGCAGAATGTGGTACCGCATATGGATGGTTTCTATCTGCATCACCATTTAGATATTGTTCCCATAGCCATAGCATCCCACGTTGTGTTAAACCATAACCATCCGCGTTAGGCACGCTCGCGTTCAATACGTACTCAGGGCCATTGCAGGGATAAATCAATAATTGATAAGCCAGTGAAATGTCGCCTCTATCGCGCGCTGCCAGAGCAACCCCCGATGCCAAATTGCCACCTGCGCTATCCCCGCCAACTCCGATTTTGGTGGGATCGATATTGAGAACCTGCGCGTTGACTACCGTCCATTCCAGCGCCGCGTAGCAATCATCGAAGGGAATAGGAAATTTATGCTCTGGCGACTTCTGGTAATTTACTGAAACTATTACGGAATTGGTTTTTTTAGCCAATGAAATCAGCTGCGCATCATATTTGGTGATGTAATTTACAACCCAACCGCCGCCATGGAAATAGACCATGGCGCGAAAGGGACCCGGACCATCTGGGGTGTAGACATGCAAGGGTAGGTCCGCCGTGGGTCCCGTAAAGTAAGGATTTTCAATCGTTACACCAGATTCAATAGGCCCAGAAAGGTCGCGCTTTGAATGACCGTTAGCGCGAGCCATGTAGGCACCTTGCTCACTAATATCTGGCAATCCCAGCCTCGCGTCGAGATCAAGAAATGCCTGTGCTTGCGGATTGATTGGCATTTTCCAAACTACTCCTTTATCGATCCCGCCAGCATTCCCCGAATGAGTCGCTTCTGCGATATCAAAAACATGATCATGATCGGCACTGCAATGAGCGCGCCAGCCAAAGCTATCTCTGGCTTATAAATTGGCACTGAGGTTGCCCCCACACCAGGATTAATCGCCGGCGTGGATAGAAATAGGAAACCTAGCCCTAATGGCAAGGTGTAATGCTGGCTCGAAGGCAACATGACATATGGCATAAAGTAATTTGCCCAGTTACCAATGAAGGCAAAGAAAGCCAAGAGAGAGATAAGAGGAGTGGATAACGGCAGCGCAATCTTTGAAAAAAGCTTGAAATCGTTACATCCATCTAGCCGTGCGGATTCGTATAACTCTGCCGGGATGCTGGTCGTGTAATAGATATAAGCCAGAAACGCTCCAAATGGGTAAAGAGAAGAGATAAGAATTACCGACCACGGGTTATCAACCAGATGCACTTTATCCATTTCCACAAAGAGCGGAATAACTAAAGCTACCGGCGGAACCAACATCATGATCAAGGTGGAGATTAGAAAAGTTTTCTTAAATTTAACGTTGGATGCCGAAATTACAAACCCGGCAAGTGAAGCAGTTACGGTTGCGATAATAACTATCGCGGCCGTGTACCAAATAGAATTCACTAGCCAAGTTCCAATTACGCCGTTGTCGAAATATCGCAGGTGCTTCCAAGCATTCCAATAACCCTTGAAGGACCCAAATGCATATGGGCTCCTATAGGAGAGTTCTTTGTCAGTTTTAGAGGGAGCCAGAACCAGCCAAATCATCGGGATAAGACTCAGGATCGCAAAAATAACCAGCCAGGTGGTAACGGCAAAGGTGCTAAATGGGTGTTGGTGGCGCACTTTGCCTGAGGGCTTTGAGACTCGCAACTTCTTAAGCAGACCGTTGGTGGACATTGTCATCTCAAAACCCCTGCACTTCTATATTTTTCTTCTTTATATGACCTTGCGCGCCTTCAAACATATCAGTCTTGAAAATAACCAAGAGAGCACCTAAGAGGCTTGGGATAAGCAAGAGAATCGAAAGGGCAGAGGCGCCACCGAAGTCACCCTGCATGAAGGCTAAGTTGTAACTGAGTTGGTCGAAAGACCAAGCATCTGCAATGCCACTATATATACCGCCATTTAGAAGTTGGGGCTCAACGAAGATCTGCAAGCCACCAGCAAATACCAATACGCTCATGTAGATAATGTATTTGCTAATTAACGGTATTTTAATTCTTACCGCCATTTGAAAAACTGAACAACCATCTACTCGAGCAGCTTCCAATATCTCCTGAGAAATAGATTGCAGAGATCCATATTGAATCAAAATCCAGTTTCCAGCGACCGCAAAAAAAGCCATAATTGCAAGAATGTAAACCAGATTCTTCTGCTGCCAGATTTGAGTCGATTCAGTTAGATGAAAAAATTTTAGCGCACCCTTTATTGGGCTAAGGGTTGGCTGCAAAATTACATACCAGACCAGAACCGCAACTGCGCCCGATATCGATGCCGGCACAATGTAAGCCATACGAAGCCACTTCTTCCAAGGGCTATGTTTTATGTCCAACATCAGTGCCATACCAATAACAAAGAAAATCATCAGAGGGACAAATATCGCCATGAATCCGAGCACATGTTTAAATGCTGGGGCGAATCTGAAGTCATGAACCACTATTTTGAAAGCATCCCAGCCGCCATTGGCATTTGCCATTGATGGCTTTGGGATCTCTAAGAGCCCCAAGATTGCGGGGAGTAAACCAAAAAAGAAGAGCAGCAATACGTAGGGAGTAAGCATCAAATACATCGCGCCATTGTTATGTCGGTAATGCTTAGTTTTGGCCATTAATGGGCTACTCCTCGCTTATGAACGATTAATTAAGATTCGATTGAACCTCAGGAGAGACCAGGTTGCTTAACCCGAAGGCTAAACAACCTGGTCCCGTGTCCCCCAACTACAAGTAACTACTTTCTTCCTAAGACATTTTTCTTAGGACTTAGTTACTTCATATCCGAGTTGCATGGCCAGATTAGTAACGTAGGCGCCATAAGCATCAATTGCCTTCTGGAGATCTCCGCTCTTAGTAATTTCTGGGGCAAATGCTGCGCCCCATGCGCCATTGCTGTCATAACGAACCGGCTTCTCACCAGGGAAAATCTTCGTTGACTGGGTAAGCATGGCTGGGAAAGGATCAGATGCGTAGTACTTATCTGATGAAACCTTTGCCTTCCAGAGAGCATTACCAGGCGTATACGCAGGGAATGTTGGAGCGCCATGGCTTCCATCAGGGTTCTTAACGGTTACAAGATTTCGCTTGTCACCAACCATGAATATTGCAAAGTCAAGGGCTTGCCGTGGGAACTTCGAGTGAGGTGAAACGGTATAAATTCCACCGCCCCATTCTCCTGAGTATGCAACTTTCTCCCCTGCCCACAAAGGCATAGGTGCAGTTGCGATGTGTCCGGCGGGAATGTTGAATGTTCCGGCTGGACGTAGTACGAACTCGCCCCACCATGATGGTCCTAGGTTGGCAACGATCTTTCCGGCTTGTCCAACATCTTTGATATAACTTGCATCAAAGTAGCTGGTCTTGGAGAGAACGCCACTATCAACCAAAGGCTGAATCAACTTGGCAACACGCGTGCACTTTGGACTTTTGGTGTTAATAACCACCCGAGTAACCGACTTCTCTTGATTGAGAGGGCACTGTGATGGCCAGAGATACGAAGCGTAGAAGCCTTGATCTCCGACTGCACCCAGTGAATATCCAGGGTGGTTCGCGGCAATATCTTGACCGAGAGCTGCCCATTCTTCCATGGTCTTAGGAACGGTATAACCAAACTCCTTGAATAAAGTTGTGTCATACCAGAGCACAGTCTGCGCCAAGTCATTCTTCACGCAGTATGTGCCGGTCGAACTCTTGCACCAGTCATTTCCGTGTCCGAAATTGGCAACTTCTTGCTTGGTGAGCAACTTATCTAAGTTAAGTGCGTTATTGATAAGTGGATTTTTCAATACTGATACATCATTTGGTGGGCCGAAAACAACATCTGGCCAACCCTTTTTAACGCGGTTGAAGAGCTGCACCTTTGCCAGCAAATCTGCCTGACCGTGAAGTTCAACTTTTACATCGACCTTGCCCTTCATGATTGCTGCGTACAACTGTGCGCCAGGTAGGCGAGGTGCGTCTACCCAGATCAAAATTGATGGAGTAGCTGCTTGCGCGGTAATTGGCGCCACCATTGCGCCACCAATTACAGCTGCTGTTGCAACCGCCATCACTGAATACTTGCGTTTCAAGGTATCCCCCGTTTCGTGTCTGGCGTCAGCTTTTCCTCTTGCCGATCGCACCAGTCCGGGAAATACTATTGCGAAAATACTATTTCGTATAGTATTTACAAAAAGATTTTCGTGTCGCAGGGTTAGCACCAAGGGAGCTGAGCGCTTAATTACCACCTTATTGAAAAATTCGTTACCAGAAGTTATTCGAGAAAAGGGGCTTGAAATATGAAGATAACTAATGTAGACGTGGTTTTAGTCGAGAACCTGGGCTTCACAACCCCCTTCGTTTGGCGAAAGGGCCTTCCCGGATCCGACGGGCCAACCACGATGGGGTGGCTAGTTATACAAACCGATGCCGGTATTACTGGTTTTGCACAAGTTGGCCGCGGCATCATTTTTCAGGATTATGTAAATCGTCGATTTCGAGATGAGCTAATCGGCCAAGATCCACTCAATCGAGAATATCTCTGGGAGCGAGTCTGGGAGTTAGATCGCATCGAAAGATTTGCTGTAAATATGGCCCATGTTATCGATGTAGCGCTCTGGGATATCGCGGGAAAACAAGCTGGGCTACCAGTTTGGAAACTGCTGGGTGGCTTCCGCGAATCAATTCAAGCTTACGCTTCAACTGTTACATATGGCTCAATTGAAGAATTTCTAGATATTGCAGATCAATGCATAGCCCTGGGATATCCAGCCATTAAGTTGCATGCCTTTGGCGATGCAAAAAAAGATGCAGAGTTGGGACGCCGACTTCGTGCCCATGTGGGAGATGACATTCCTTTGATGTATGACGGATCTGCTGGATTTGATTTGATGGACGCGGTCTATTTGGGACACGCTCTAGATGACGCCGGTTTTCTCTGGTACGAAGAACCGATGCGCGAATTCAGCGTTACTGCCTACAAGTGGTTAGGCGAAAGAGTTCGAATTCCGCTTCTACTTGGCGAAGTTACCGATGGGGCGCATATGAGCGCCGGTGATTTCGTGGCTTCTGGGGTAGCTTCGGCCTTGCGTACCAGTACTTTCCTGCGAGGCGGATTTACAGGGGCGATGCGAATTGCCCATTTAGCAGATGCCTATCATCTACGCGCTGAAGTGCATGGCATGGGAATTGAGAGCGCACACCTGTGCATGGCAATTAAGAACAATACTTATTACGAATCCTTGGTTTGGGGCAATCCCACAACCCGCGAATCATTTGTAGATGCTAATGGACTCGTACATGGTCCCAAGGACCCAGGAGTGGGCTACGAGGGCCTATGGCAAGAGAGCGGAATTCCACTCGGACTTGAGAAGTACGTGAAATAGTTCTTATGCCAATTTCCTTGACCGCTTTCCAGACCATTGATCTGCGCTTCCCCACTTCGCAAATGCTAGATGGTTCCGATGCCATGAATGCAGACCCGGATTACTCGGCAGCTTATTTGCGGATTCTCACATCGGATCCAAATCTAACCGGGGATGCATTTGTCTTTACAATCGGTCGCGGAAATGATGTCCAGATTCAGGCAATAGAAATATTGGTAGAGAAAATTGCCGGTCTCGATCTGGAATATGCCTTTCAACATATTGGCGATATCGCCCGGCTACTTTCGGCCGATAGCCAATTGCGGTGGTTGGGTCCG
>JANXME010000033.1 GCA_025354785.1 Actinomycetes bacterium
GCCAACATGGCTCCCGTTACGCAAAAATCTCCAAGATTTGAGTCCTTATGGGGCGCCACAACTGGATTCGGTGGCCAAATTAAATACTAATGAGAACCCTTATCGGCCTTCGGATGATTTGGTTGCAGCCATAGCGACCCAAGTCTCTCTTGTGGCTGCTTCGCTCAATCGCTACCCAGACCGAGATGCCACCGAGCTTCGTGAATACTTGGCAATTTATCTCAATGAACTCTCTGAAACAAGCTTAGGTTCAGAAAATATCTGGGCTGCAAACGGAAGTAACGAAATTATTCAATCACTTTTTCTAGCCTTTGGCGCCAAGAGCGCATTGGGATTTACTCCTTCCTATTCCATGCACCCTATTATTGCCCGCGTGACCCAAACGAAATGGATAGAAGGGGCGCGTTCGGCAGATTTTTCCATTGATGTTTCGACTGCAAAAAAGCAAATTTTGGCTGAAAGGCCGTCACTAGTATTTGTTACGACACCCAATAATCCAACCGGTACAGTGATTTCCATTTCAGAGATAGCCGAACTTGCAAAATTGTGTAAGCAAGTTGGCGCACTATTAGTGATAGATGAGGCCTACGCAGAATTTTCTTCTGAACCATCTGCCATCACCTTGCTCGGGGCTTTTGAACATTTAGTTGTAATTCGGACGATGAGCAAGGCCTTCGCTTTTGCAGGAGCGCGAATTGGCTATATGGCCGCTCATCCACTGGTGATAGCGGCGAGTCAGTTAGTTCGCCTGCCTTATCACCTAAGCGCCCTTACTCAAGCCGCTGGATTGGTAGCTTTGAGGCACCGTTCATCCCTTCTAGAAAAAGTCGAGGCGCTTTGCCAGGATCGAGAAAGGCTCGCCACTGAATTACGAACTCTGGGAGCAAAAGTTCTCCCAAGTTCGGCAAATTTTCTCCTTTTTTCCGTATCCAACTCAGAAAAGGTTTGGACTCAATTACTCGATCGAGGAGTGCTTATCCGTGATGTGGGATTATCAGGCTACTTAAGGGTCACAATTGGAACAGCGGACGAGAATCAGAGATTTTTGGAAGCCTTAAAAAGTGTTATCGGAGGGGACAATTGAGAACAGCGCGTGTTGAGAGAGTAACCAAGGAGTCAGATGTCTTAGTCGAACTTAATTTGGATGGTCATGGGCTACTTGATATCTCAACGGGAGTGCCTTTTTTTGATCATATGCTGAGTCAATTGGGTAAGCACTCTGGTTTTAATTTAAGAGTAAAGACATTAGGTGATGTTGATGTGGACTCACATCACACCGTGGAAGATACCTCTTTAGCTCTGGGCAAAGCGCTCAAAGATGCGCTTGGCGATAAAGCAGGTATTCGGCGCTTTGGCGATTCTATGGTTCCGCTCGATGAAGTTCTCGTTCAGGCAGCTGTCGACCTCTCGGGTCGGCCTTACTTAGTTCATCGCCAACCCGAAATTGTGGAATTGATTGGCACTTTCGACACCACCTTGGGCAAGCACATATGGGAATCATTTGTGGCCGAGGCGCATATCGCCCTTCACATTCGAGTGTTAGAAGGGCGCAACGCCCATCACGTCTTCGAAGCACAATTCAAGGCGGTCGCTCGAGCACTTCGCGATGCCGTGAGTTTAGATAGCCGCGTCGCTGGAATTCCCTCAACCAAAGGCACTCTTTGATCGTGATTCTTGATTACGGCTCGGGGAATTTGCGCTCAGCACAGAAAGCATTTGCCACAACGGGCGAAGAAGTCGTAATAACTTCCGATTTCAAAGTCGGTGTTGAGGCGGCGGGATTGGTCGTGCCAGGTGTGGGTGCATTTCAAAGATGCATGCAAGGCCTGAAGGCCGTCAAGGGAGATGAGATAATTCGGATCCGCGTTGCCGCTGGGCAACCTACGTGGGGAATTTGCGTCGGCATGCAAATTCTTTTCACACGAGGAACCGAACGCTCTTTTGATCATAATTCCCAAGATCTGCAGCAGGGAGTTGGAGTCTGGCAAGGTTCGATCGAGAAATTGCAGGCACCGATTTTGCCTCACATGGGCTGGAATACGGTGAGCCCCCCCGTTGATTCCAAACTGTTCGGTGGCATTGAAAACGAATCTTTCTACTTTGTGCATTCTTACGCCGCAAAGAGTGCAGATGTTGGCCAAATAACATGGTCAGAATATGGTGATCGTTTTGTTTCAGCAATTGAAGATGGATCAGTAACAGCGACTCAATTTCATCCGGAGAAATCTGGACGGGCTGGCTTGGCCTTAATCGAGAACTGGGTGGCGGAGCTATGAAAAGGATTTTAGAGCTATTGCCGGCCGTCGATGTAAAGAATGGAATGGCCGTTCGACTAGTGCAAGGCGAGCTATCTCAAGAAAGTATTTATGGCGATCCCTTGGATGCCGCGCTAATTTTTCAAAACTCGGGAGCGGAATGGATTCACTTAGTTGATTTAGATGCCGCCTTCGGAATTGGAAGCAATGCACCTTTAATTGCCAAAGTGGTGGGGTCTTTAGATATTGCAGTGGAACTTTCGGGCGGAATTCGTGATGATGAATCTTTGTCCAAGGCGCTGGGTACCGGATGTGCGCGAGTGAATTTGGGCACCGCGGCGCTGGAGAATCCGGAGTGGACCGCTAAAGTTGTTAGCGAACATGGCGATCGCATTGCAGTAGGTCTAGATGTGCGAGGGGTAACGTTGGCAGCCCGCGGATGGACAAAAGAGGGTGGGGATCTTTTTGAAACCCTGACTCGCCTTGATCGCGACGGCTGTGCTCGATATGTAGTTACTGATGTCGCCCGGGATGGAACTCTGACTGGTCCAAATCTAGAGTTACTGCGGCAAGTTTGTCAGGCTACGAAAGCGCGGGTAGTGGCTAGCGGCGGAATCTCATCTCTGGCCGATATCGAAGCGCTAGCGCAAATGTGCGAACTAGGTGTCGAAGGTGCAATCGTCGGAAAAGCCCTTTACGCAGGAGCTTTCACGTTGGAGCAAGCTTTGGAAGTAACACGTCGATGACATTGTCAATTCGAATAATTCCTTGTTTGGATGTTGAAAATGGAAGGGTCGTTAAGGGGGTCAATTTTAGAAATTTGGTAGATGCCGGAGATCCCGTTGAAATGGCGGGCCTCTACGATAGCGAAGGCGCGGATGAGCTAACGTTTTTAGATATTTCGGCGAGTAGTTCTGGAAGAGCCACTACTTTGGATATCGTGCGCCGCACAGCCGAACAAGTATTTATTCCTTTAACTGTGGGTGGAGGAATTAAATCTGCTGCGGATGTAGACGCTCTTTTGCGAGCCGGCGCAGATAAAGTCTCCATAAATACGGCCGCGATACTAAGACCAAAATTAATCGCCGAAATTGCCAAGGCGTTTGGCTCGCAAGTTTTAGTACTTTCAGTCGATGCCCAGCGCGCAAAGACGAAATCTGGTTTTGAAGTAACGACACATGGCGGCCGTACTGGTACGGGTCAAGATGCTTTGGAATGGGTCGGAGAAGCTTGCGAATTGGGAATTGGCGAAATCTTGCTCAATTCCATGGACGCTGATGGCACTCAATCTGGATATGACCTGGAGATGATTCGAGCGGTACGAAGAATTTGCTCTGTACCCATAATTGCTAGTGGAGGGGCGGGAAAGCTTGACGATTTTTCGTTGGCTTTAGTTGCCGGGGCAGATGCGTTACTGGCCGCAAGCGCTTTTCATTTTGGCCGTCTCAGTATTGGTCAAGTCAAGGACTATCTAGCGGCGGCCGGTTATTGCGTCCGCCAGCCAAGTATTCAATAGGGCAGAATGCAGCCATGGAATTCGCGCCCGGCACGCTAAGTACCCAAGATATTGCGGGGCTATTTAAGAAACCCGATGACCTCCTGGCTGCGATAGTTCAAGATGCAAAGACGCACGAGGTTTTGATGTTGGCCTGGATGAGTCAGGCTGCGCTCCTGCAGACCATGAGTACCCATCTGGC
>JANXME010000118.1 GCA_025354785.1 Actinomycetes bacterium
GCCAGAAATTAATTCATCCAAAGTAGTGAAGGTATGTCGGTAGTAGTACTCGTGCTTGAAGATTGACCAGAAGGATTCGGCGCTGGCATGGTCATAACATGAACCGGTAGCTCCCATAGAGCCAATCAGCCCAAGTTCCTCGCATTGGTTAACGAGGGCATGTGAAGTGAATTGAGAACCGCGATCGGTATGAAATATTGTTCCGGTGCAGTCATATTTTCTAGTGAAGGCTGCGTTCTGCAACGCTTGGACAACTAAGTCTGCCCTCATGTGATCGGCAACTGTCGTAGTCACCTTGAAGGTGCGCGGACTAATCCCTGCCAGGCCTATTGAGCGCATATGTGCGGCCACCGTCCAATTCGAGATATCAAACCCGCGGATATCGAAGCATGGATGTCATCCATGAAAGTGGATTCGAATCTCTCGCCACGCACGATCGCAAAGCATGTCAACTTGCCAGCCAGTATTTTAAATAGGGCCGTGGAAAATGACTACCTGCACAAGAGTCCGATGGCGACTCTTCTTTTTATTTAATTTTACTGGCACTGTATTCTCTGCATATGACACGGCCACATCTTTATTCTGTAGAACGAGAATTCGAAGATCCTATCGGTAACCTTTGGAATGCATGGACCGACGCTGCGGCGCTTGAGTCCTGGTACCACCCAGTTGGCATGACTTCAGTTCCTGGTGCCACGCGATCTGAAATGCGGGTTGGCGGAATTTGGGCTAATGGACTTCAACACACCATCTCACGAAATCGCAGTTGATTTTGAAAGTCGAGGAGAGAAATCCTGGGCAAAATTTAGCCAATTCGGCGAAGCACCTGCGGCCCAAGTTGTACTTATGACCAAGGGATTTGAAAGTTACTTTGATTCGCTTACTAATTTTTTGAATAGATAATCAGTCAAAATCGAGGGTTTGTTCGAGCCAGTCTTTATGCTCCGGCAATGGTAATTTTGCTGGCCTGGAGGGCAGATAGTCAAATGGCATTGGCAATCGGAATCATTTGGCTTGGCCACATTGGTTGGGACCGAATCTTTGGGTATGGCCTTAAATACGATTCAAGTTATAGTGGGAGTAGTTACGAAAGGAAAAGTTCGTTATGAAATTTCTAATCTCGGTTATTGATGACTTGTCTGGTTCGGGTACACCGGAAGAGATGGCAGCTATCGACGAGTTCAATGACCAACTCAGGGCGAATGGCAATTGGATTTTCGCGGGTGGACTTGCGGCGCCCGGTAACGCCGTGGTCATAGACAATCGGAACGGGGCGAATTTACTTTCCAACGGTCCACTTTTCGAATCGAAAGAGAATGTCAGCGGGTTTTGGATTATTGAAGCACCCAGCCCTGAGGTGGCGCGGGGGTTGGCTTTCGAAGGATCCAAGAGTTGCAATAGGAAGGTGGAGTTACGTCTATTTTTGGGTTAGCTAAGGGGAATTGTCCAAGTTCAAGTTCTGCGTGGAGACGATTTCAAGATTGACGCAGGCATCATCAGCACGACGGCGACCAGCCAGCCTCATTTTGCGCTGGTTGATATTTGCGGTTAGAGTTTGAGGTGTTTAAGGGGAGTACCTCGCAGCAGCGTTCTCGTCAATACGGTGTAAAAGCCCGGGGCGCTGGCCGTTAAGTCGGTTTGGGAGACCTTGACCATGTCTTATTCATGGCTATCAAGGGAGTATTAATTGAAAGTTACTTTACTGATTTGGTTTCTAACTATTGCGGCCATCTTGATCCTAGTTTTGGTCGATCTTTTCACGGCAAGTCGAAAACCCCGTGAGGTAAAGTTTAAAGAAGCCATTGTCTGGACCCTCTTTTATGTGGGCATTTCGATTGGCTTTGGAATGTGGGTCTGGAGTTATTTTGGATCCTCCTCTGGTTTGGAATATTTTGCGGCGTACACGGTCGAATACTCGCTCTCCGTAGATAACCTCTTCATTTTCGTCATTATTTTGACCCAATTTGCAGTGCCAAGAGCTTTTTCCCAACGTGTGCTTCTGATTGGCGTCTTGCTTGCTTTGGTGTTTAGGGCAGCCTTCATCGCGGTGGGGGCGGCAGCGCTTGCTTCATTTAGTTTTACCTTTGTTATTTTTGGTGCAATTCTCGTCTGGACTGGAGTTGGCTTGTTTAGACATTGGGATGAGGATCCCGATCCAAATGAAAACTATGTGGTTCGAAAGCTCCGTAAATCAATTCCGATGGTGGATGAATACCATGCAACTAATCTCTTTGTTCGAATAAACGGGAAACGTTTCGCAACTCCGATGTTCTTGGTAATCGTTGCAATCGGGACAACGGATTTACTCTTCGCATTGGATTCCATTCCAGCAACCTTTGGTGTGACATCTGAGTCCTATCTTGTTTTCACGGCGAACGCCTTTGCGCTCCTTGGTTTGCGTGCTTTGTATTTCTTGCTCAAAGGTTTGTTGGACAAGTTGATATACCTCTCGCTAGGGCTTTCCTTTATTCTCATGTTTATCGGAGTTAAATTGGTCTTGACCTATTTTCATGAGATTTTCGAAGTGGTCCCCAAGATTCCTACCTCAGCAAGTCTTGGCGTGATTGGCCTAATTCTTATGATTTCGACGTTAGCGAGCATATTGAAGAGCAAGGCAGATCCATCTGCGATCGCACATGCAGGTCGGTTCACGCCAATAGAGAGGAATGAGAGATGATGAAGGTTTTTGGCAAACTTTGGAAGACACTTCCCGGATCGGTGCGAAAAACCATCGTTTTGGTAATTGGCTTTACTTTAATAATTTTGGGAGCGGCGCTGATTGTGCTGCCTGGTCCATTTACGATGCCATTGGTCATTCTGGGGTTAATTATTTTGGGCGTTGAATTTACCTGGGCTGAATCGCTATTGATAAAAGCAAAAACCCATGCAAAGAGAGTTGACCCAAGAAAATTGCGAAAACGTCCGAAGGATAAATAGAGAGATTAGGCAAGAAATCGGTGCTTTTTAGTTTAGGAATCTCTAAATAGTTGGCGTTGTGTAAAGTACTTTTCCACCGACTTTGATTTCTACATCGACTAGATACTTCCTGATTGTTGCAAGATTAAAATTGATTCCAAGGCCTGGTTTGTCGGAGAGGGAAATCATGCCATCGCTTTGGATAGGAATCCGATCCACCGTCATCTCTTGGCAGAGAGCCTTTGGCTCCATAGGGTATTCAGCCATCCATGAATCTTTTAGCCCCGCAAAGGGATGCATTGAGGCGGCCAGTGCCGAATGAGAGGTAAAAGTGTGATTCACGTATTGCACGCCTCGCGCCTTTGCGAACTGAGCGACTCTATACGCGGCGCCAATTCCCCCCACATAACCTGTGTCAATTTGAATGAACTTAACCCCACCGTCTTCAATGAGCATCTCAGCCTGCATCGGATTATGCGCGCCTTCGCCCCCGGCCAACGCGACATGAGGTAACTTTTTTGAAAGTTCTTTATAAAGTCCAATTGCACCGGCCACGACAGGCTCTTCGTACCAAGTGACATTCGAAGCCGCCATCGCAGGCAACCGCAGGGCGGCGGCCTCAATATCTTCGTCAAAAATCGTGCCGGCATCGATCATCAAATGGGCATCTGCGCCAATTCCCTCCCGTGCTGCGGCAATATGGTCTGCGTCATTTTTGAGATCCCCTTTTCCAAAGGGTCCCCACCCAAATTTAATCGCGCTAAATCCAGCGCTCTTTATCGCTCGCGCCTTTTCCAAAGTCTCGAACGGGCTATTTCCAAAAAGTACCGACGCGTAAGGCAATTTACGTTCTGGGTTGGTATACCCCAACAACTCGTAGATCGGCTGTTCTTTTGCTCTCCCTAGAAGATCCCAAAGGGCAATCTCGATCCCGGAAAAAGTTAAATCACTCTGAATAATCCCGTAAAAAGAATTGGCTCTCACCTTTGCCGAAATTCTTCGAATATCCTCTGGTGAATCTAGTTCTTCGCCCATGACGGAATCGATGATTGGATGACATGCGCTATGAGACATAGGGGCAATCCAACTCGCTATCGAGGTGAGCGGCGACGCGGCCGCTTCGCCCCAACCTTCGAAATTGCCGGC
>JANXME010000054.1 GCA_025354785.1 Actinomycetes bacterium
GAGATGTCATGACCACCACCTGGCGATGATAAGAAGGGTCAGTCAGTGTCTCCTGGTATCCGGTCATCCCAGTTGCAAATACCGCCTCACCGAATGTGCGACCTACCGCGGCCCAACTCTTACCTTCAAAGATTCGACCATCATCTAGAACCAGAAAAGCTTTAGGAGCCATTCCCACCCCTGACTAATCTGCCTTTCAAAACGGTAGGTTCACCGCGAAAAAATGTTGCAACCACTTTGCCAGGTAGTTCCATTCCATGAAAGGGAGTGTTCTTGCTACGCGATGCAACTAAATCTCGATCTACTTTCCAACTTGCCCGTGGATTTATAAAAGTCAAATTTGCGGTGGATCCGGTCGAGATTGGCTGACCATGGTCGGAGTATCGTCCTATTCGTGCGGGAGCAATCGACATTCGCACCGCCACCTCGTCCCAAGATAAGAGAGAAGTTTCAACCATAGTGAGTTGTACGACAGAAAGAGCAGTCTCCAAGCCAATCATTCCGAAGGCCGCAGCCTGCCATTCGCACTCTTTATCTTCTGCTGGATGCGGGGCATGATCTGTGGCGACTATGTCAATGGTTCCGTCGGCTAGCCCTTCGCGCAACGCCATAACATCCTTTTCTTGACGAAGCGGCGGATTAACTTTGAAAATTGGGTCAAATGAGTTCGCTTTTTCATCGGTAAGTAATAAATGGTGCGGCGTAACTTCAGCGCTGACTTGAATCCCGCGCGCTTTCGCCCAACGAATTATTTCTACCCCGCCTGCGGTGGTTACGTGGCAGATATGTACTCGCGACCCAACGTGATCTGCCAGCAGGACATCTCTAGCGATAATTGCCTCTTCCGCCACCGCGGGCCAACCTTTCAAGCCCAAGCGAGAGGAAACCGTGCCTTCGTTCATCTGTGCATCAACTGTCAAAGAAGGATCTTGAGCATGTTGGGCAATTACGCCATCAAACTTTTTAACGTATTCAAGAGCGCGGCGCATAACCATCGGATCAAAAACACAATTTCCATCATCGCTAAAAATTCGCACTCGGGCTGCCGAATCTGCCATTGCTCCAAGTTCGGCCAACGCCTTACCTGCTAAACCCTGCGTCACTGCTCCTATCGGAAAAACATCACACATATCACTGGACTGACCCAATCGAAAAACCTGTTCCACCACCCCGGCCGTGTCAGCGACGGGAAAAGTGTTCGCCATTGCTGAAACTGCGGTAAATCCACCTTTGGCGGCAGCTCGTGCGCCGGAGGCAACGGTCTCTGAATCTTCGCGACCAGGTTCGCGCAAATGAGTATGCAGATCGACCAGGCCAGGAAGGGCAAGGCACCCCGATAGATCGATTCGTTGCGCCGAGTTTGATTCGGGGTGGGAAACTTTACTTGCTACTTCAACAATGACGCCGTCAGATATATAAATTTCGCTGTTTACGCCGTTGGCCAGTGTTGCACCATGAATCAAATATTTCGTCACGCAACGCTCCCTCCGCCTTCTGTTGGCGCCCCTGCAAGTAAAAGATATAAAACTGCCATCCGAACGCTCACTCCATTCGCGACCTGTTCCACAATTACCGATCGCGCGCTATCGGCGCAGGCAGCCGTAATTTCTAGGCCGCGGTTCATGGGGCCGGGATGCATGATTATCGCCGAATTCTTGAGCAGCGAAAGGCGATCAAAATTCAAACCGAAATAGTGGGAATACTCGCGCGAAGTTGGAAAGAAGAAATCGTTCATTCGCTCTTGTTGAACGCGTAGCATCATTACTGCATCAACATGTGGCAGGGCGCTATCTAAATCGTAAGACACTTGCGCTGGCCAGTTCTCTACTCCCAAGGGCAAAAGAGTCGGTGGAGCCACCAAAACCACTTGTGCGCCAAGAAGAGAGAGAAGAATTACATTCGATCTGGCAACGCGCGAGTGCAAAATATCGCCGACAATTGCGATCGAAAGCCCGGCTAAATCACCAATCCCATTCTTTAAATGCTTGCGAATTGTGAAAGCATCTAAAAGCGCCTGGGTCGGGTGCTCGTGCGTTCCATCGCCGGCATTTATTACGCTTCCCGACGTCCACTTCGAATCGGCCAATCTTTGTGGAGCCCCAGAAGCGAAGTGACGAATTATCACCGCATCCGCCCCCATAGCTTGGAGTGTTTGGGCGGTATCTTTCAGGGATTCACCTTTACTTACGCTGGATCCTTTGGCAGAAAAATTAATCACATCGGCGGAAAGCCGCTTAGCGGCGGCTTCAAAAGAGATTCGGGTGCGAGTTGAGTCTTCAAAAAAAAGATTAACAATCGTTCGCCCTCGCAAGGTGGGCAATTTCTTTATAGAACCTTCAGAGACCTTTGCCATTTGGGCGGCGGTATCTAAAATATTAAGCGCTTGAGCGTAAGATAAATCCGCGGTCGAAAGTAGATGACGCATTAGGCAAGACCACCTCCTGGTTCGACCAAGACTTCATCAATTCCATCAATTTCGCTCAATTGCACTCGAACCGTCTCGCCGAGCGCTGTAGGCAAATTCTTTCCCACATAGTCGGCGCGGATCGGTAGTTGACGATGTCCTCGGTCAACCAGAACTGCCAGTTGTACAGACCGGGGCCTGCCAATTTCCCCTAAGGCGTCAAAGGCGGCTCGTACCGTCCGTCCGGAAAAAAGGACATCATCGATCAAAACTACATCTCGTCCCTCAATACCGCCCTTGGGCGCCAGAGTCGGAATCAGAGCTCGAACTGGGCGCATTCGCAGATCGTCTCGGTGCAGGGTTATATCTAGGGTTCCCACACTTACTTCAAATTTTTCAATCTGGGACATGGTGGCCGCGATCCGCGCGGATAAGAAGGCACCGCGGGTAGGGATTCCCATAAGAACTACCGAATCGGCCCCATGATAGCGTTCTAGAATTTCATGGGAAATGCGGGTTAGCGCGCGCGATATATCCGTCGCGTTTAGCGCCACGCTCATAAAAGACTCACGGCAGGCTCAAACTAAGCATCTTTTCAAGCTCCTTCCCCGCCTCGCAGGACGGGTCTTAAAGGATCGTGGGTGAAGTCTAGCATGACTACCGCGGTCCATTGTGTACAGCAAATTTCACAATATGCCCAGTTTTATAGAGTTAGTTCTATGGATAAGAATTTACTCTTCAGCCAACCGACCCCGGAATCGGTGAGTTTGAAATTGCGTCAGTTTCGCAAAACTCGCGGGTGGTCCCTCCAAGATGTGGAGAGAGAAACCCATGGTCGGATAAAGGCAGTTGTATTGGGTTCATATGAACGAGGTGATCGAGCCCTGAGTTTAAAGCGCACAATTGAATTAGCAACTCTTTACGGAATTCCCATTTCGAGTCTTTTGCAGACCAGCCAGACCGCCGAGAGTCCAAATCGCGATCAAATTGTCCTAGATCTTCGTCGCCTGACTTCCATCCAAGGGCAGAACGATTTGAAGTTTGAATCAGTTCTATATTTCGTTCGGGGTATTGCCCAAGCACGCTCGGATTGGAATGGAGAGGTGATGAGCCTTCGAAAGCCAGATTTGGAAACTTTGGCTTTAATGGCCCGTTCCACTCTCAAGGAGATGGAAAATTGGCTACAGCAATGCAAACTGCTGTTAACTCCACTATCTTAAAGTGATAACTCTGCCTTAATAGAAGAAATTCGCCCCAAAACTCCGTGTATATACCCCGCGGATTCATCAGTCGAAAGCAACTTAGCCATATTGAGAGCTTCGTCTATCGCAACTGGATCTGGAATCTCATCGCCCCACAAGATCTCAAATATTGCGATGCGCAATATGTTTCTATCAACGGTCGGAAGGCGATCCATATCCCAACCTTGCGCGTAGGTAGATATGAGTTCGTCAATCTTTCTGCGATGATCGCTCACGCCACGTACGATTTCGGATGCATATTCTCGAATCGGCCTCGCCTCAGGTCCAGACTGTTCTCCCAGGCGCTGCTCCAAAATATCCAACGCGGAGATCGATCGAATATCTGATTCAAAAAGGATATCCAAGGACTGCTTCCGCGCTTTACTGCGAGCTGGCACTAGTTAGCGCGACCCTGATAAGAGCCATCTCGCGTGTCTACTAGTACTTTCTCGTCTTGCTTGATAAAAAGAGGTACCTGAATTTCTAAACCTGTCTCAAGTGTGGCCGGCTTGGTACCCCCCGATGACCGATCCCCCTGTAAACCAGGCTCGGTGTAGGTGATCGTCAGTGGTACAGAGGCTGCTAGTTCAATGTAAAGAGCGTTACCTTCATGAACCGCCACGATGGCATCGGTATTTTCCAGCATGTAGTTGGCAGCATCCCCAACCGTTGCTGAAGAGATAGCGGTCTGATCGTAAGTTTTGGCATCCATAAATACGAAATCATCACCATCACGATATAGATATTGCATCTCGCGCTTCTCCAAAATCGCGACCTCGATCTTTACTCCCGCGTTATAGGTCTTATCGACCACTTTTCCGGTCATAACAGATTTGAGTTTGGTACGCACAAAGGCCGGGCCTTTGCCTGGCTTTACATGTTGAAACTCAACGACGTTCCAAAGCTGTCCGTCAATATCTAAGGTCATGCCGTTCTTAAGATCATTTGTAGAGGCCACAATTATTCCACTCCGTCAGGCGCCCTTATTCTGGGCGTACTCTCATCATCAATGACCGCAAGGATACCCGAGAAACTCCGGCTACTTTTGCAAGATATTCTGTAGCGCCTGCAGGGCTAATAGGTATGAATTTGGTCCAAAGCCCGCAATGGTCCCTACTGCCACACCTGAAATGACAGAGGTATGACGAAATTCCTCGCGCGCCATTGGGTTGGAAAGATGCACTTCTATCAAAGGAGCTTTGAGCATCTCAACGGCATCACGTATCGCATAGGAATAGTGTGTAAATGCAGCCGGATTAAAGATTACAGGAATATTCATATCCGCGGCTTCATGTAGCCAAGAAATCAATTCTGACTCGTCATTGCTCTGCCGAATGTCCGCTACGAAACCCAATTCTTCCGCACGTGTGGAAATTAGATTGGCTAGCTCAGGGTAATTTACATCGCC
The DNA here is from genome assembly GCA_025354785.1 of Actinomycetes bacterium. Taxonomy (GTDB): domain Bacteria; phylum Actinomycetota; class Actinomycetes; order Nanopelagicales; family Nanopelagicaceae; genus QYPT01. Next base: position 5,054 of record JANXME010000054.1, read on the forward strand.
ATAGATGAGCGAATCTCGGATATCTAGGCGGGCTAAATTCGGCCCATTTAGAATCAAAATCTTCATGTGGTAACTCTCTCATAGGTCGCCTTGATCTCGCCCTCAGTAACCCCTTCAAGGCGCATAGGTGCCGCAAGGTCTGAGAGAGCCACGAATCGCAAGGTAGTACCACGCGATTTCTTATCTAGAAGTAATAAAGGTAGGAGCTCTGGAAGGGCTAGAGATGAGTAGGTGGTGGGCAACTTCATCTGAGTGAGAATTTTGTGGTGGCGCTCCACTATCTGTGCCGAAAGAACCCCCTTGAAACGTGCCAATTCGGCAGCAAAAATCATTCCAATGGCGATTGCCTCGCCATGGCGTAGTCGATACTGACTGTGTAATTCAATTGCGTGGCCCATGGTGTGCCCGTAATTAAGAACTTCTCGGGCAAAATTGTCCCTAAAATCTTCACCAACTACCTTCCCCTTGATTGCGATTGCTCGCAATATCAGCTCCTGAGTAGATTCCAAAGAGTTACGCAGCTCGGCCAAAGAACTCGCTTCAACAATCTCCAAGATTTTTGGGTCTGCAATGAAGCCACATTTTATTACTTCGGCCATGCCAGCGGAAAAATCTCGATCCGATATTGTCTCTAGCCATATCTGATCGATAATGACTTTCCGCGGTGAATGAAATGAACCAATAAGATTTTTGCCAAAGGCGCTATTAATTCCGGTTTTTCCACCAATCGCAGCATCCACCATCCCTGCCAGAGTTGTTGGGATCGCCACCCAATCAATTCCTCGCAACCATGTGGCGGCGGCAAAGCCGCCAATATCGGTGGTCGTCCCTCCGCCAATTGCGACCATCAGATCACTGCGGGTGAAACCATTTTCACCGAGAAATTGCCAAATCATCTCTAGCGTTTGAATTGACTTGGCAATCTCTCCGTCGGGAATTTCCAGTATCTTCACATTCTTAGCCGCGACAATTGAGCCAACAACCGCTGCAGCCAATGTGGCAGGCACAAGGACTACGACCCGATTGCGATCGGCAATCAACTCAGAGAATTCACTCTTCCAATTGCAGCCAACGATAACATCGTATGTATTCTCGGCCTGCACTCTAAGAGTCTGCATTAGCCGTTCACCAATGCTAATAAATCGTTAACTACTTCTCCAACAGTTAGATCTTTAACTTCATAAGTGATGGTGGCCAATTCTCGATATAGAGGCAGACGCGCATCCATTAACACTTGCCACTGCTGCCGCGGGTTTCCTAGGAGTAACGGACGATCACGATTAAACCCGATTCGCGGTGCGGCTACTTTTAAAGTGACCTCTAAAAAGATAACGGTGCTACCGCTATTTAAGATTAACTTACACGTTTCTGGCGCCAGAATTGCGCCGCCGCCTAGGGCTAAAACGCCGTTTTCTTGGTTAATCGCTAGCGCGCAAATATTCTTTTCAATCTCGCGAAATGCCAATTCACCATCTTCAACGAATATCTGCGAGACTCTCTTTCCGCTGCTCTTTTCAATGAGTTGATCCGTATCGTGAAAATCTACATTCAATTTGGAAGCCAGCCTGGCGCCGATGCTGCTCTTCCCTGCCCCCGGCGGCCCAATCAAAATAATGCGTGGGGTCATGCGAATTCGGTAAATTGCATCTCGGCTTTATAGCTTTCAAAATTGCGACGAGTCTCCGTTACGCTATCGCCACCGAACTTTTCCAGCACCACTTGAGCCAGCGTAAGGGCAACCATCGCCTCCGCAACGACCCCAGCCGCAGGAACCGCGCATACATCTGAGCGTTGATTTATCGCTTTCGCATTCTCTCCAGTTGCCACATCAACTGTGTCCAAGGCTCTGGGGACAGTCGAGATTGGTTTCATCGCTGCTCGTACTCGCAGGATTTCGCCATTAGACATGCCACCTTCGATACCCCCTGCCCTGTCCGTTCGACGATGAATCGCGCGATCGTGTCCTATTTCCATCTCGTCATGGGCTAAAGAACCACGGCGCGTGGCCGAGATAAAACCATCTCCGACTTCAACACCTTTAATTGCTTGAATGCCCATAAGCGCCCCTGCCAACATTGCATCCAAACGTCGATCCCAATGAACGTAAGAACCTAAACCCACAGGGACGTTGTAAGCCAATACTTCAACTACTCCTCCCAGGGTGTCACCGTCTGTGCGAGCAGATTCGATTTCGGAAATCATCTTCGCACTTGCCTCTTGCGAAAAACATCTAACTTGGTCGAGATCAATTGTTCCCAAATCTGAAGGTTTAGGTAGAGATTCATCTTGGTCAATGCTAATTAGACCAATTGAAACCACGTGACTTAAAACTAAAATTCCCACGCTCTGCTCCAAAAAATTCTTTGCTACCGATCCCAAAGCGACCCGAGCTGCCGTCTCTCTGGCGCTGGCTCTTTCCAAGATGGGACGCGCATCATCAAAGCCGTATTTCTGCATTCCCGCCAAATCTGCATGTCCAGGGCGGGGACGGGTCAAAGGCGCGTTGCGCGCCAAACCTGCTAGCTCCTGGTTTGGAAGCGGATCAGCAGACATCACCTTCTCCCACTTTGGCCATTCAGAGTTACCAATCTGAATTGCTATAGGACCGCCTTGTGTTATACCTAGACGAATACCACCGAGAATGGTTACCTTATCTGCCTCAAAATTCTGGCGAGCCCCTCTTCCAAAACCTAAACGTCGACGTTGCAGCGCGGTATCAATCTGGGAAGTCGTAATTTGAACTCCAGCCGGAATTCCTTCCAGGATGGCTGAGAGAGCTTGGCCGTGCGACTCCCCTGCTGTTAACCAACGCATGCGCCTATTCTGGCAGAAATCGCAGAGCTCTTGCCGCAAGCCCTAAATCTCTAAATTAGAGCGCGCTGCGCCCTAAAATCACAGATAAACATCTATCTCTCAATATTGGCGCTATTTCGGCGCGCTCCATTTGTATGCCTGTCATCCACTTAACTTGAGCTATACCTTGATGAACCAGTAAGTCCAATCCGTCGATCGTTGGATAGCCACGCTCTCTCCACCTAGCCAGTAGCAGGCTCGGCCACGGATCGTAAAGCGCCTCGAAAAATACCCCACTGATGTGGAGATCGGG
>JANXME010000055.1 GCA_025354785.1 Actinomycetes bacterium
TTTGTGTAATAAGTCGCCAAAATGCGCACCCCTTTACCGTGAAAAGTAATAGCAGATTCCGCTAAAGTTTCTACTGCTGGTCCAACTGCATAAAGTGGTGAATCAACTTCACGACCGACTACATTTTTTAGAATTTCCGGATGAGTCATTTTGGTAAAGGGCCACCTTTGCGGATGAGTTATCTTGTAATTTCCATCCACACCTAGCCCCACATATTGAGCGCCAAGTAGAAGTGACTCTGACATTTTTATAGGGGTCGATCGCCACCTTGTCGTGGCCAAGTTTGGATCACTGCGATTGGGGTCCAACTTGGAACCACGCCACATCACCATCTGCCGATTATTGTCCGCAAGAAGAGGTCTGGCGTATCCAGCGTTTCCCCCTAATGAAACTAAATTGACGCCGCTATCGACGGCTAATTGAAGATGGGAACGCATCTTTGTAGTCCAATATTCGCCGTGACCTCCGTAGAGAATTGACATTGTGGACTGTAGTGATGCAATACCAGCATCCAACTCCATATCGGTGATGTAATTCATATCCAATCCGAGACGTTCTGCAATTTTTACGATTGGATATTCCATGTAGCGAAATTGACCAGATCCGTCACCGTCGTAGGGCCTGTTGAAAGATGACACAGTGGATCGACTAGCTCGATGTGAATCCGGCCCCTTGTAAAGTGAGTATCCACCCCACTGGTTATATGCCTGCCAGGTAAGAACCGATGAGATAAAAGTTACCTCACTCTTAATTTGCGGATCGAAAATGGTTAACGGAACAAAATTGGAATCAGGACCGCCATCGTCGAGTCGAAGCAAGTAGACCCCGGGTGGCGTCGCGCTAGTTACTTTCAGGTGCCACGAGATGGGCCAATCCGTTGTCACTGTCGATTCTGGCCCGCGTGTCACTTTGGGTGCCGAAAATTTTTGTACATCTGGTACCACTACTTTTTCAATTAGGCGCGCGTGTTTCCCGTTGTAGTAACCAACCCGAAAAAGTTGGATCGTTACTGGCTTTCCATGTCCGGAAATATGGAGCCCGATATCCTCTCCGCATGTGGCGCTAACCCTGTCGAACCACCCCTCCACCGGACTTGGCCCTTTAGTATTTGGCATCCATTTTGAAACCGATGTATCTCTTACTTTTTGGGTGTAATCCCCGCTGTATTCCATACGAATGCCATCTGCCCAGTTAGCATCGCCTGGTTTAGCATTTTCACGTGTCACCCACCCGTGGCTGGTGTCCCAGTTACAAGCCCCAGCTCCTTGAGCAATCGAGACTCCAGGTGGGAGCAGTGAAATGCTCGTGGCGAGCAGTGCCAAGACCACCCATTTGGCTCGTTTCTTGGGTGGCGAAGCCCTCCAACCTTTGAAGAGAGCGAAGTTGGCGTTTAAGTACGGGTCAGAGTTCATTTGAAAACCAAGTCTAGATAGAAATTGGACGTGCAATTGACAATGATGAGCGCCATCCCCTACCTTCCTAGATGCAAACTATTCGCATCTAGCCCTAGGGGTCGCAATTGAACCAGATTCTGGAGAAGCCACCCAGCGCTAGCCTGCGCCAGCGGTTGACCCCAGATGAGTGGCGCCGGATCTATGCCATGTTTGGATTTATCGCCTTCTTACATATTGCCGGCGCGGCCTTGATGTTTGCCGCCACGCGGGGAAACTACCAGCTCTCCGACGGTTCCCTTTTTGGCTGGGGTACCGCCGCGCTGGCTTATACCTTGGGCATGCGCCACGCCTTTGACGCTGACCATATTTCCGCGATTGATAACACAACCCGCAAACTCATGGCTGAAGGAAAGCGGCCACTAGCAGTCGGTTTCTTTTTCTCCCTAGGTCATTCTTCGGTGGTGGCCACGCTTGCCATACTTTTAAATTTTGGGATAAAAGCTCTGGGCAGCCAACTTAAAGATACCAACTCATCACTTCATCATTACACCGGGCTTATCGGTACGACGATTAGCGGAACTTTTTTGATGCTGATAGCCGTTCTCAATTTAGTGATCCTGGTTTCAATCGTAGAAGTATTTCTAGAGATGCGAAAAGGCATGTACAACGAGGAAGAATTGGAGAAGCATCTTAACTCGCGTGGACTATTGATGCGATTCTTTGGTCCTATTGCTCGTCGTATTGATGCAAGTTGGAAAATGTATCCGCTTGGAATTCTCTTTGGGTTGGGCTTTGATACTGCAACAGAAATCGGTTTGCTGGTGTTGGCTGGATCTTCAGTGATCGCTGGTCTTCCCTGGTGGGCAATACTCGCTCTTCCATTCTTTTTTGCTGCGGGAATGAGCTTGCTAGATACTATCGACGGTTCATTTATGAATTTTGCCTATGGCTGGGCGTTTTCAAAACCTGTCCGAAAAGTCTATTACAACATCGTCATCACGAGTTTATCGGTGGCGGTTGCGCTATTTGTGGGAGGCCTCGAACTCTTGCAAGTACTGGCTAAACAATTGAACTTAACAGGCGGGGCTTGGAATTACATTGGCGATTTCAATTTGAACTCAGCTGGCTACATCATTGTCGCAACTTTTGCAGTCGTCTGGATTGCGGCGTTGGCGCTATGGCGCTATGGAAAGGTTGAAGAGCGCTGGCACGACATGGCACATTTATCGCAACTCAAGCGAGGAGAGGATACCGACCACACTAAAGCGGGAATGGAACCGGGACCGATTCGCGAAGTTATCGCTTTTGACTAAAGCGGCCAATACGCCCCTGACTTATTGCCGCGCCCAATAAAACAATCGCACCGCCCACTGGCTGGTTCCAGGTAACCGATTCACCTAAGAAAATTAAGCCCACTATGACCGCAATAACTGGAGTCACATACGTAACAGAACTTGCGATAGCGCTGCCTTTCGCGGCCAGGATCTGAAAATTCCATATATAGGCATATCCCGTACCTAAAATTCCCAGCGCCAGCATCGCTAGAACTGGTCCCAGACGGTATGCATCTTTAGCTATCCCATTATCTAAATAGAAGGGAAGTAGCGTAAGCGCCGCAAGACAGACTTGTGTGGCCGCTAGCGCCTCTGGGCGCAATTTATGAGGCAGAACGTATTTGCGCGAATATGGAAAAGAAAATCCGTAACATGCCACGGCGGCTAGCAGCGCCAAGACAGCACTTATCGGATTAGCACCGAAGCCATGCCAAGCCCCCAAAACAGTGAGAACTCCTGCAAAACCCAAGAGGAGACCAAAGATTTGATAAGACTTTATTCTCTCTGCGCGAAAAAGCGTTGCCATAACTAGGAGCGTCATTAAAGGTGTTACTGCGTTCATGATTCCGGCTAAAACGGAGGTGACCTTCACTTCGGCGTAAGCGAAGAAGAATCCTGGGGCGACATTTAGCAACATGGCCACGACCCACAGGTGGGCCCATAATTTTTTGTCCCGCGGCAAATCGATTTTGCGTACCCGCACCACGACCATCAAGGCCATAGCTCCCAGCGCCGTTCGCCCAAATGCCACACCCACTGGCGTTAAAAATTCGAGTCCTAGCTTTATAAAGATGAAGGAACAACCCCAAACAACTCCCAGCGCAATATAGGCGGGTAGCCAGGTACCGTCCTTGGACTTCATTTCGCAACAATAACTTGGACCAAGCCCCGCGGGCACTCCCTTTTAAGTAAAGGAGAGAGCAAATGCTCCAAGCGCCGATGAAACCGTCATCCAGATCCACCAGATATTCACGATGTCAACATGCCAGTGGTCCG
>JANXME010000073.1 GCA_025354785.1 Actinomycetes bacterium
CTTTGCGTGGGGGTGGCAGACGGGCTAGCGCTCGGTGTTTTAGTGACTGATGGTGCTGGGGTCGGGGGCTGGGTCGCAGATTTAGTAGGAGTAGGGGTACTAGATGGAGCGCTTGCCGGAGATTTGGCTTTTTGCCAGACCAATTTCTTTCCAACTTTGTTGCAGACTGCCGAGGTCGTTCCAATTTTGGCCTTTGCGCCAAGTTTGGAACAGGAGCCGCCAAGAGTATTGGCCTTATTGGCCATTGAGAGCGCAGTGGCTGCGGAAACGGGGAGAAGGAGCGCTAGAGAAAGCCCAACGAGGGGAAGATATCGTTTCATAGCGCCTACGCTACCCCGATACGAGTGCTGGCACTACCGAGGGCACCTGTGAAATTTTGGCTTACTTTAAAGAAGTGGCTAGTGGTGCTCTATCTCTTTAGCATCCTGGATGGTCGGTTTTGCAACTTGTTCCACAGCAGCCCGGCTCATGCGCGCGCGTAACTTATTTAAGGCGCCTTTCGGAGCGCGGACCCCATGCGAATCTTCGGTTGGAAATTCTAGGGCCGCGGGTTGCTCATGCTGGGTAAGAATCCAAGCCTTAGCGGTCGAAATAGGTTCATGGACTTCCACAAATTCGCCATTTGGCATTAGTTGTAGACGGCCCGTTTCACGGCCATGTAAAACAAGTTCCCGGTCGTGGCGTTGCAGAGACAAACATAGGCGTTTGGTTATTACGAAAGCGATTGGAGGAACGGTGAATATGGCAAAACGACTAGCCCAGGTGATGTCGTTGATTGATAGCGCGAAGTGTGTTGCCAGAAGGTCGTTTCCTCCAACTAAAAGCGTGATCAAGATAAAGGTCAACGACATTGCGCCTAGGGCGGTGCGATTAGGGGCATTTCGCGGGCGATCCAAGAGGTGGTGTTCTTTCTTGTCGCCGGTTAGCCAACTTTCAATAAATGGATAGAGCGCCATTCCGGTGAAAAGTATTCCAGGCACGATCAAGCCCGGAATTAAAATATTCCAGGAAATAGTGTGTCCGAAGAGGTGGCTTTCCAGAGGCGGCGACATTCTTACCAAACCATCAAGCCAGCCCATGTACCAGTCAGGTTGCGAACCTGCCGAAATTTGGGCTGGTGTATATGGCCCGTAGAGCCAGATTGGGTTGATGGAAGCAACAGCGGCTAGAAAGGCTGTCACTCCGAATACGATAAAGAAAAATCCGCCCGCTTTTGCCATATAAACCGGCATCAATGGATAGCCGACGACATTTTTCTCTGTACGTCCAGGACCTGGATATTGAGTGTGCTTCTGATACCAGACCAACATCAAGTGGGCGGTGATAAGGGCCAGGAAAATTCCCGGTAGTAGAAGAACATGGACAGTGAATATTCGAGGAATAAAGAGTTCGCCAGGGAAGGGTCCGCCGAAGGCAAAGAAAGCCAGGTAGGAACCGACTACCGGAATAGCCTGCAGAATTGCTTCGGCGATGCGAATTCCTGTGCCAGAAAGAAGATCATCTGGCAGTGAGTAACCCAAGAACCCTTCCACGATTCCCAAGGTGAGAAGTCCGATGCCGATAATCCAGTTGAACTCGCGGGGTTTTCTAAATGCGCCCGTAAAAAAGACTCGCATTAGGTGCGCCACGATAGCCGCCATAAATAACAAGGCTGCCCAGTGATGAATTTGGCGCATCAAAAGCCCACCTCGAATATCAAAAGAGATATTTAAAGTTGAAGCGTACGCGGCCGACATCTTGATGCCGCTAAGCGGTTGGTAGCCGCCCTGGTAGAGAACTTCCCTTTGGGAGGGATCAAACCAGAAAGTTAAAAAGACTCCAGTCAGAAGCAAAATAATGAAAGAGTAGAGCGCAATTTCGCCCAACATGAATGACCAATGATCTGGGAAAACCTTAGTTAGATTTTTCTTTAACCACTTTGCCGCGCCAGTTCGCTCATCAACGTAGTTGGCTAGGGCTCCCGCCTTCTTCTCTACGCTCATGAGGAACGCTCCCAAAAGCTGGGGCCGACCGCTTCGGTAAATGGCTTTTGAGCAATTAAATAACCTTCGCTATCTACAGTTATCGCCAATTGCGGCAGAGGCCTGGCTGCCGGCCCGAAGAGAACTTTTGCCGCCCTCGGTACATCAAAAGTGGATTGATGACATGGGCAAAGTAAATGCTTGGTCTGTTGTTCATAAAGGGCAACAGCGCAGCCCATGTGAGTGCATATTTTTGAGAAGGCAATAATTCCTTCATGCGTCCAGGAAAGGCGCTCTGGCGAAAGTTGAAACTCTTCGGGGCGAATTCGAATCAAAAGCACCGCATCCTTGGCAATATTATTTAAGGTGCGCTCTTCTTCGGGTTGCAGCTCTGGAAGAACTTGAGCAACCGCTCCCACCTCTAAATCAGAGGCCTTGATTGGTTGATTTCCAGGATCTGTTACTAGGCGCGTTCCAGTCTTCCAACTGGTCTGCTCTAAAGATTTCTTTGGAAGTGGACCTAGATCACGAAGGAGCAAGAGAGGCGACAGGCTAACTAGCCCCAAAGAAAGACCCAACGATTTCTTTATTGCCGAACGCCGGCCTAATCCGGAGGCGCTGGCTTGAGTTTTAACAGTATCTATAAAATCTTTTCGGTCTATCTCTTCAGATCTAAATTCGTGGCGCTCGGCGATAACTTCTGTGTCGGGCATTAAAGCTTTTGCCCAATGGACGGCGCCTAAACCAATAAAGAGCGTCGCGATTGTAAGCCCCAACCCCAAAAATAACTGTTGGGCGTTAGTACTGCCAAGGGCGGGAAGAAAAATAAATTGATCTGAAGGAATTGCAATGTATGCGGCGATGAAGAGCACGGTTCCAACTGCTGAGATCAAGAACAATATTGCGACTTGTCGCTCGGCCTTCTTTTCCAGGAAGGGATCGGTATCGGTCTTGCGGTGAATATGTTCTGGAAGCCCCGGATCGGAAAAGGGTTCAATTTGCTTAGACATGGTTTCCTATCTCGCCTTCGTCGCCAACCAGACTGCAATACCAATTAGCAGTCCAAGTCCTAGTGTCCAAATCAAAAGTCCTTCAGTAACTGGACCTACACGTCCAAGAGAGGCTCCACCCAAACTTGGTTCGCTCTGGGCTGCCTTAATCCATTTAATGATTGAGAGTTTTTCAGTCGGAGTAATAATTTTGTTACCAAATACAGGCATCGATTGCGGTCCGGTGATCATCGCTTCATAAATTTGCTCTGGGGTAGATCCCATAACGGAAGGCGCATATTTGCCTTTGCTTAGGGCCCCACCCTGACCGGAAAAGTTGTGACACATTGCGCAGTTGGTCCGGAAGAGCTCTCCGCCTTGAGCGGTATTTCCATCGCGCTCATAATTGGATACTTCTTCGGTTGGTATGCCAGGACCGGGGGCAAGAGATGCTACATAAATGGCCAGAGCGGCAATCTCGTCGGCGTTGAAGGCAGGTTGCTTTCGAGTTGCTTGCTGACTCATATCCGCCATGGGCATGCGACCGGTTCCAACTTGAAAATCAACTGCGGCCGCACCCACCCCGATCAAACTGGGAGCGATACCTCCACCTTCGGCATTTAGGCCATGGCAAGAAGAGCACCCTCTAAGAAAAATCTGCCGACCTTCATCCACGGCCGTTGAACGCGACATTGTGCCGATAGATCTGTGAGTACCAGCGCTAGCAACTGAAAATGTGGTTCCAATTATGAAAAGAGCTAATACCAGAAAGGTCGGAGCTACAGAACGATGTCGACGGTAGCGCGAGAGGCGTTTCAAGAAGTTATTCCTTTCAATTGAAGTTCGCAATCTATTTAATGAGGTAGATGGCGGAAAAAAGTGCAATCCATACGATGTCAACGAAGTGCCAGTAATAAGAGACCACGATCGCGGTAGTTGCTTGCGTATGTCCAAATTTCTTAGCTTTGCTCATGCGAATCATGACTATTAAGAATGCGACCAATCCGCCGGTCACATGCAGTCCATGGAATCCAGTTGCAATGAAGAAGACGGAACCGTAGGCACGAGAAGAGAGGGTTAGCCCTTCTTGCGCCAAAGATGCATATTCAAAAATCTGACCGCCGATAAAGAATGCGCCCATCAAGAATGTCAGCGCAAACCATTCGCGCATGCCCCACATTGAAACTTTCCAAATCGCACCTTTGCGATTTGGTTGAAAGCGTTCTGCTGCAAAAACTCCGAATTGGCAGGTAACCGATGAGAGAACTAAAACTGTGGTGTTCACCGCGGCAAAAGGAATATTGAGCATCTTTGTAGATTCCAACCAAAGCGCCGGACCCTGCACGGCGCGAGTTGTGAAGTACATGGCGAAGAGTGCGGCAAAGAACATCAACTCACTTGCCAGCCAGACGATGGTCCCCACAGCGACTATGTTGGGGCGGTTTATTTTTCGGGTTACCAGGCTGGCCGTAGACATGGGGGTGATTATTCCCGAATTGTTGGCCAATGCTTAACCATCGCCGCGATTCCTGAGAATATTTGG
>JANXME010000103.1 GCA_025354785.1 Actinomycetes bacterium
TTCGAGTTCTTCAATCCATAGGTCGTGGCTTGCGTTTGGGTGATAATAAAACTCATATGACCCTATATGACGTATCTGATGATCTCCGTATAGATGGCTTTATAAACTTCACACTCCGTCACTTTGTTGACCGTATTAAGATTTATAGAGCCGAACAGTTCAAAGTTTCTAATTACACAATCGAACTAAAGTAGGAGTCTCACGCATGGCAACAAAGAAAAAGACCACCAAGCCGAAGAAGGTTTGTTTCATTCGTCTATTATCTGGCGATGATCTGATTGCAGAAATCATAAAGAAGACAGCTGATCTATTCGTGGTCAAGAATCCAATGTTGATTCTAAATCACTTGGAAATTGAGGAAGGCAGACAGACACTAGTTATGTATCCTTGGATTCCTCAGGGTATTGCTCTAGGGAATACAGCGGAGATCAAGATAGAGAATCTTGTAATGATCAATGATATTGAACCAAGTATTCAGGACTACTATGAAGGCATGTGCGAACTTGCATTTGCAACCAAGTCCAAGATAGTTGGATCTACAGCTACCAAGATGTCTGAGCTGGAAGAAAATAAGGGAAAGAATATTTTAGCTTTCGATGCTTCCAAGAAGAAAGACTTCAACTAAACCACTAGTGGTACTTTAGAACTCTTAAAGTCTTCCAAAGCTTTCACATCAAAGCCGACACACTGAGTATAACAGATTAAATTGCAAAAGTAAACAGGAATTACATATATTATGGCTAAGTCGAATCACTACGTTAATAATGCTGATCTGCTGAAAGCGATTATACAGTACAAAAAGGACTGTAAGGATGCTAAGGCAATTGGAGGCAGCAAGCCAAAGATTCCCGAGTACGTAGGAAGCTGTCTCCAATTGATTGCTGAGAATCTATCTCACAAGCCAAACTTCAATCAGTACACCTTCAAGGAAGAAATGATTGGAGATGGAATAGAGAACTGCATTCTCTACTTCGATAACTTTGACCCGAAGCGTTTCAAGAATCCATTTGCTTATTTTACTCAGATCATATACTACGCTTTTCTCAGACGCATTGCTCGTGAAAAGAAGCAATTATATATAAAGTATAAAGCTACGCAAGAATATGGAATTTTAGGAAATCAGCATTCTGAAAATGATGGCAATGACACTAATTCTCAGTTCGAGACATATGATAACATTAGTGACTTCATTGGAAACTTTGAAGAGTCAAAAAGGAAAAAAAAGAAGGAAAAGAAAACTCGTCTAGAGTTATTCATGGTAGAAGATGTAACTAACTTTACTCCTGATGAATTATAGAGTATAATGTTCTTATGATTGTACGCATAGCAGTTACAGGAGGTAGAGCATATACCAACAAAGAAGTGGTATATGATGCTCTGAATAGTTCTCTTGAAAGAGCGCGTTCTCTTGGATTACAAATGTATCTGGTTGTCGGTGATGCCGATGGAGCAGATGCACTTGCTCGTCAGTGGGCGATTGATAATGGAATAGACCATAAACTAGATGGATATAAAGCTGACTGGAGAAAATATGGTCCTGCTGCCGGTCCTATTCGCAATAAAAGGATGTTAGACGATGGAATTGATCTACTCCATTCTTTTCCCGGTGGTCGTGGGACTGCACACATGACAGAAATTTGTCGCAAAGTAAACGTATTAGTGAGAGTTCATCCTTGAAGATCGCTTTAATCACAGACACCCATTTCGGTGCTCGTTCAGATAGTCCCCAATTCAATGAGTATTTTTTCAAGTTTTGGGAAGAGACTTTCTTCCCATATTTGGAAACTCAGGGTATCAAACAAATCATTCATTTGGGTGATGTTGTTGATCGCCGTAAGTTCATCAATTATGTAATTTTGAATTCCGTTAGAAATCGTTTCGTCAAACGAATGAATAATCTCGGAATACGAATGGATGTCCTCGTAGGAAATCACGACGTTCCGTTTAGGAATACTAACGAGATCAACGCCATTCGAGAACTGTTCGGAGATGACGAATATATCAACGTTATATCAGAACCCCGTACAATAGAATACGATGGATTCCCTATCGCCATGATCCCTTGGATCAACGCTACCAATTATAAAGACACTCTAGAGTTCATGAAGAAATCCCCAGCGCGTATCGCTATGGGACACCTAGAAGTCATTGGATTCGAGATGGATCGTGGCAACGTTTGTTTAACAGGAATGAAGCGTGAAGTCTTTCAGAAGTTTGAGACTGTTTATACGGGTCATTTTCACCATCGCTCTAGTGATGGTCATGTTACATATCTCGGTAACACATATGAAATGACGTGGGCTGACTACAACGATAAGAGAGGGTTTCACGTCTTTGATACTAAGTCTCAGGATCTAGAATTCATTGAAAACCCCTATCGTATGTTTCACAAGCTACTCTACGATGATTCTACAGAGACGCTTGAGTCTGTAGAACAATATGATTTTACTCCTCTTCATAATACGATGGTTAAGGTAGTTGTCGTCAAGAAAGATAATCCTATCCTATTTGACAAGTTTATGGATAGCCTTTATAAAGCACAACCGCTAGACATTACCATCGTTGAAGACTTTACAGACTACAGTGAAGTGTCAGATACAGACGTTATAGATCAAGCGGATGATACTGTGACCATTCTAGACAAATATATTGATACGATTGAGATTGGTCTGGATAAGGCAAAATTGAAGAATATCCTTCGAGACATTTATTTTGAAGCTCAGAATTTAGAAGTAACATGATATATTTTCGCAAGCTAAGATGGATGAATTTTCTAAGTACTGGCAATCAATTTACAGAAATCATTCTAGATCGTTCACCTAATACTCTGGTGATTGGAACCAACGGTGCTGGAAAGAGCACTATGTTGGATGCTTTGACGTTCGCACTATTTGGTAAGCCATTCCGTAATATTAACAAGCCAAATATTATTAACTCTATCAATGATAGAGATTGTTTAGTAGAGTGTGAGTTTCGTATTGGTTCTAAAGAGTATAAGATCGAGCGCGGATTGAAGCCAGCCGTGTTCAACATTTATTGTGATGGTATTCTCATTGATCAGACTGCTGCATCCAAGGACTATCAAGATCATCTAGAAGCGAACATTCTAAAGTTCAACTATAAGGCATTCACACAGATTGTGATTCTTGGTAGTTCTAGTTTCGTTCCATTTATGCAGTTACAGGCAGCGGATCGTAGAGCCATTATCGAAGAACTCCTAGATATCAAGATCTTCTCGTCTATGAATCTCATTGTCAAGGGTCGTTTGAATAATGTTAAGACGACGGCAGTAGAGATTAAGGCAAATTTAGAAAGCACTATGTCGAAGATTGATCTTCAAAAGAAGTATGTCGAAGAAGCCAGAAAGACTAATAGCGAGCAGCTGGACAAAAAGAAGATTGAAGAGAAGGAGAACGAGGGTCATATTGAAAAGCTGCTGAACGACGCCTCGTTAATTCAGAAGCATATTGACATTCTATTGAAGAAAGTCTCTGATGAGATTGCCGTCCGTGACAAGCTTAAAAAGCTTCATACATTCGAGACCAAGCTTGGGAGTAGAATCAAGCATGAAGAAAAGTCAATCTCATTCTACAAGACTAATGATAATTGCCCTACGTGCCTTCAAGAGATACGAGAAGATTTTCGTAACAAGAGTATGGACTCAAGTCGCGATGCTATTACACTTGCTCAAGAGGACATGGATAAACTGATTCAAC
The DNA here is from genome assembly GCA_025354785.1 of Actinomycetes bacterium. Taxonomy (GTDB): domain Bacteria; phylum Actinomycetota; class Actinomycetes; order Nanopelagicales; family Nanopelagicaceae; genus QYPT01. The sequence continues at coordinate 3,717 of JANXME010000103.1, forward strand.
TTCAAGACAAATACAACATTCGTCTAACAGAGATTCAGAATACTCAGAAGAAGGTTCATGATCATCAGTCTGAGCTTACGCGAATCAATGCTTCCGTTACGCAGATTAGAAAGTACGTAAAGAAACTAGAAGTGGAAATCTCAGAACTCTCTAACAGGAGAGTTCTGAGTGAAGACATGACTAAGGTATCTGAGGAGCTAGTCGAGGCGCTGGAGGGACTACATTCTCGTAGAAAGGATATTGTGGAGATAAAGCAGTATTTTGATATTGCTGCGCTACTGCTCAAGGATAGTGGTATCAAGACCAAGATCATCAAGCAGTATCTGCCTGTGATCAATAAGCTGGTCAACAAATATCTCGCGGCAATGGACTTCTTTGTCAACTTTGAAATTAATGAAGAATTCAAAGAGACTATCAAGTCTCGTCATCGCGACACCTTCTCATATGAGAATTTCTCAGAAGGTGAGAAGATGCGCATTGACCTCGCGTTGCTTTTCACTTGGAGATCTATCGCTAAGATTAAGAACAGCATGAACACTAATCTTCTCATCCTAGACGAAGTGTTTGATAGTTCTTTGGATAATACTGGAACAGACGAATTTATGAAGCTTCTAAATACTCTAGGTAATGAAGCCAATGTGTTTGTTATTTCCCACAAGGGAGACATTCTGATAGATAAATTTAGATCCGTTATTCGATTTGAAAAGGTAAAGAATTTCTCTCAAATCTCTGTATAGGAAATACTATGAATGAGACCGGTCTTGAGTTATGGCATAAGAAGATTAGGGAAAACCACAACTACAATGAGTTGAAGTTTAAAATCATAGGAACAGGTGAATTTCAATGTGGTATGGAATACATCACCGCAATTGTAGCAATAAAGAATGATAAGGAAGTGGAAAGATATGAGTTCTGAATTGAAGATTAAGTATATCAACGGTAACACCTACGAATATCGTCTGCATAAGATGGTGGATCGGTTTGATCCGGCACTACGTAAGAAGGCAGATCCCTATGTGTTTCCTGAAGATCTGAAGGAGCCTCGTTTCATCACTCTTTCATTAATCGAAACGATGCGTGAACATTATGGAGTCGGTCTAGCAGCTAATCAGGTCGGTCTAGACTATAGAGTTTTTGTGATGGGATCTACTGGTCCAGATGCCGTTGGTTATGCTTTCTGGAATCCTGAAATTTTAGAAGTCACCGGTGAGGATAGATTTGAAGAAGGCTGTCTGACTTTCCCCGGACTTTATCTTCCCATTACGCGACCTGCAACTGTTAAGATCAAGTATCAGGATATGGGTGGAGAGGTCAGGGAAGAAACCTTTTCAGGTCTTTCTGCACGTATCGTCCTGCACGAGTACGATCACCTAGAGGGTGTAGTCATGACCGATCATGTGTCTAAGACCGTCCTAGAGAGAGCGAGCGGTCACGTAGCACGTAATCTAAAGGCACTTAAGAAACAGCAGGAACATGAGACAAAACAATCACTTATCGCCAAGGCAGTGGAAAAGCTGGCTCTAGAAGAGAAGAAAAAACTCAATCCAAACAACCTGTTAGGATCTGACACTAATAACGTGTTGAAAATAAAAGGAATTTGATCCTTTACTTTTGCGACATATCCCGGTATAATATGTTTCTAGGATCAAGAAACGATTATAAATGTCAACAAATCTCACTGGCAGCAAAACTATTCTCGCGAAGCTTATGGCGACCGAGAACTTCACCGTTGAGCACATGCACGTCAAGACCGCAAGGTTTGATATTGAATCGCGTGTGCTCACGTGTCCTATTTGGAAAGATATGGATGGTGATCTGTATGACCTGCTCATGGGTCATGAGGTTGGTCACGCTCTTTTCACACCGCTCGACGGCGCGCATGAAGCACTCTCGAATCGCGGCACCAAGTACAAACGTTTCCTCAATATTGTTGAAGATGCTCGCATCGAGAAGTTGATCAAGCGCAAGTATCCCGGTCTGAAGCGTTCTTTCGTGAATGGTTATGTGGATCTCCTGAAGCGCGACTTTTTTGGAATCAACGATCTCAATGGTCAGCTTGACGTTCTCAATCTGATGGATCGTATCAACATTTATTGCAAAGTTGGTAATTCTTTCGTTATTAAGTTCAATGACGAAGAACGTGCTCTACTCAATGAAGTAGAGACGCTGGAAACTTTTGATGATTCCGTCCGCGTCACTACCAAGATTTGG
>JANXME010000112.1 GCA_025354785.1 Actinomycetes bacterium
AATTCCAAAATGTTCTGTGGTTGCGCCACTGTTTTTGGTGCCGAACCGAATACACAGACCTGCCCAGTGTGTTTGGGAATGCCCGGTGCCCTACCAGTGGTGAACGAGAAGGCTATCGAGTCTTCAATCTTGATTGGTTTGGCGCTGCACTGCTCCGTTACGCCCTTTAGCAGATTTTCCAGAAAGAACTATTTCTACCCTGACATGCCCAAGAATTTTCAGATCTCGCAGTACGACGAACCAATCTGCGTCAATGGCTATGTCGATGTGGAAATAGAGACCGACGACGGACCCAGGCAGTTTCGCGTTGAGATCGAGCGCGTGCATATGGAAGAGGACACTGGAAAATCTCTACACGTAGGCGGGGCAACAGGACGAATTCACGGCGCTGATTATTCTTTGCTCGATTTCAATCGCGCTGGAATACCTTTAGTGGAGATTGTCACCAAAATTGTTCCGGGTACTGGAAAATATGCTCCTGAAGTTGCGAAGGCTTATGTTGCAGAGTTGCGCGATATTCTGCGATCTCTGGGAGTAAGTGATGTGCGGATGGAGCAAGGTTCGCTGCGCTGTGATGCCAACGTCTCTCTTCGCCTCATCGGCGCGCAAACGCTAGGCACACGCAGTGAAACAAAAAATGTTAACTCCCTGCGTTCTGTCGAGCGAGCGGTGCGCGGTGAAATGATTCGCCATGCCGAGCTTTTAAATAAGGGTCAGCGGGTGGTGCAAGAAACCCGCCATTTTCAAGAAGAATCCGGTCTAACTCGCTCTGGTCGCTCAAAAGAGCAAGCCGAGGATTATCGCTATTTTCCAGAGCCCGATTTGGTGCCTGTTGCGCCAGATGCCGCATGGATAGAGAGACTGCGCTCGACTTTGCCCGAGCAGCCCACGCTGCGACGCAAACGGCTACAGGCGCAGTGGTCGGTACCTGATAAAGAAATGGCTGCGATGATTAACGCAGACGCGCTCGATATTGTTGAAGCAACAGTGAAACTAGGAGCAGATCCAACCCGTGCACGCGGATGGTGGTTGGGCGAAATTTCGAGAATTGCTAACGAAAAGGATCTGTCGATTGCAGACTTGGACATTTCTGCCGTGGATGTAGCCGAAATAGTGGCGTTGGTGGCAAAAGGTGAGCTGACCGATAAATTGGCGCGGCAAGTTGTAGAAGGTGTAATCGCGGGCGAGGGAAAGCCTGCGCAAGTGATTGAATCTCGTGGACTCAAGGTGGTCTCCGACGAGTCTGCCCTCATGGCAGCGATCGAAAGGGCAATTGCCGCACAACCTGAAACTGCTCAAAAAGTTCGCGATGGTCATATTCCAGCCGCCGGCGCGCTAATCGGCGCCGTTATGAAAGAGACGAAGGGTCAAGCAGATGCCGCTCGCGTCCGAGAGTTACTACTTTCGCATCTAGGCCAATAATTGTTTGAGCCATACTTTGCTGCTCACGATCAGATTCAAAAAATAAGATCAGGAGTTGTTTCTGCCGAGGAGTACGTAAGGGCGTCGCTGGATCGGATTGAAAGTATTGATTCTGCAGGTTACAAACTGAATTCAGTGGTTGCCCTTTCCTATAAAGTCGGTGAGATTTCCAAAAGCGCGGACGCCGAATTGCCCTTGGCCGGCTTGCCAGTTTTAATTAAAGACAATGTTGAAGCGCTGGGTTTACCAGGTACTGCGGGATCATTGGCCCTTAGCAGATACCCCGTGAAAAAAGATTCCACAATTGTTGCGCGGTTGCGAGCCGCTGGCGCGCAAATCATTGGCGCTACCAATCTTTCTGAATGGGCCAATATTCGTTCAACCGAATCCACCAGTGGTTGGTCTGGGGTAGGTGGTCTCACCGCCAATGCTTGGATACATGAAAGAAGTGCGGGCGGTTCTTCGTCAGGATCTGGCGCAGCAATTTCTGCCGGCTTGGTTTCGCTGGCCGTTGGAACAGAGACTGATGGTTCCATCGTCTGTCCAGCCTCCCTGAACGGTTGCGTTGGCATAAAACCCACCGTGGGCTCGGTGCCACGAGACGGGGTAATTCCTATAAGTTCGAGTCAGGATTCGCCAGGTTCCATGGCGCGCACCGTGAAAGATACCGCGCTCCTTTTGGAAATAATGATGGGTACCCACGGGCTAACCGAGGCCGCGACACAACATCGCCGTCTAAAGATTGGCGTCGTAAATTCTTGGATCACCAATCACGAGGGAACCGATTTACTTCTCGAAAGTGCAATAAATTTACTAAGTAAGTCAGGATTGGAGTTAGTTGAGGTAGAACTCTCGCCCCCTAATGATGAGACGGGGAAAGACGAATACGAAGTGATGCTGCACGAACTCTTTGATGATCTGGGGGGCTATCTGGAAACGCGTTGTGACGAGAATCTGGCTACACTGCTTGACCTGATTCGCTTCAACGAAGCGAATGCCGCAAGAGAATTAAAGTTCTTTGGGCAAGAGCTCTTTGAACAAGCGAGTTTGCTGGGTGGACGCCGCGGTGAATATTCAAAAAAGCGTGCGCGCAATCTGGAATGGGCGACATCTACGCTGAATAAAGGGTTGGAAGGTGTCGATGTCCTCATCGGCGCCACCTACTCGCCGGCCTGGGTAAGTTCGTTGGGTCAAGGAGATGATTATTCGAACTCTAGTTGGATCACTATGGCCCCGGCGATTGCAGGTACTCCGATTGGCTGTATCCCTATGGGAATAACTGATGGGCTACCAGTAGGGCTGGGGATAGTCTCCCGCAAAGACGACGAGGTCGGGCTGATTGGCGCGATGGGCCAAATAGAGCGCGTGCTTAATATTGGAATTCTCGAACCGACATTTCTTAAGAAATAAAAAATACCCGCCGCAATAATCGCGACGGGTATTTCTCGTTTAGCTTGTCAACTAGTGAACAATTGCGGGTTCCTTAGTTTCAACCAAAGATTCCTTACCTAAACGAATCGTTAGCGCAACGACGATAGTTCCTACGATGAGTAAAGCCGCGCCAACTTTGAATGATTCGGTATAGCCATGGGTAAGCGCCGCGTATTGGGCTACTTGGCCCTTTCCACCGTGGGTCAGGATGTAACTCGCGGTAGCGGTGGCAGCGATCGTGTTAAGTAGCGCCGTACCAAGTGAGCCACCAATTTGCTGGCTGGTATTTAGCATGGCGCTACCGACGCCCGAGTCGTGACTTCCGATTCCATGTAGGGAGGTGGAAGCAATTGGAATAAAGACCAGCGCCATCCCGGTACTCATAATAATGAGCGTAGGAAATACGTGGGTCGCATAGGAAGACTCTGGCGTAATACGGGTAAGCATCAACAACCCGACAGTCGCCTGGACTAATCCCCAGATCATTAAGGGGCGTGGGCCCATTGTTGGGAGCAACTTCGCAGCAACTCCCGCGAAGAGAATTACTCCGATGGAAAAGGGAAGAAATGCGAATCCGGTACGAAGTGGCGAGTAGCCCAAAATAACCTGGAGATAGAGTCCAAGAAATAGGAACATTGAGAAAAGTCCGGCTCCAACAAAGAGTGAACTCAAATAAGAACCGGCCCGATTTCGATCTGCCAGGATTCGAAATGGAAGCAGAGGATTCTTGACGCGACCTTCAATGAACATAAATATCGTTAAGAAAATTGCTGCCAAGCCAAAGAACGAGAAGGTGTGTACATCTGTCCATCCATCTTTAGCGGCCAAGGTAAATGCATAGACCAGGGAAAATAATCCGGCGGTTGCAGTTACTACGCCAGGAATATCATAAGTACGATCTCCTGGGGCCTTAGATTCGTGAACAAAGGGAACCGCCAGTAGCGCGGCAATAATCGCAATTGGAACGTTGACGCCTAAGCACCAGCGCCAATTTGCGTACTGAGTAAGCACTCCGCCCAGAATCAAACCAATTGCTGCTCCGCCACCGGAGATCGCTCCATAAACGCCAAATGCTTTAGCGCGCTCTTTGGGAACGGAGAAGGTCACGTTAATAAGAGAAAGCGCGGCAGGTGTGAGGAGAGCGCCGAAAGCACCTTGAAGACCGCGTGCTGCGAAAAGAAGTCCTTGAGTTGAAGCAATGCCACCTAGCGCAGAGGCACCTGCGAAACCCAAAAGTCCAATAATAAATATCTTCTTGCGGCCTACATAGTCAGCGATACGTCCGCCGAGAAGCAAGAGAGAACCAAATGCCAAAGTGTAAGCAGTAACAATCCACTGCTGATTCTGGCTGCTGATATGCAGGTCAATTTTGGCGCTTGGAATAGCGATGTTAACAATAGATGAATCCAAAATGACCATCAATTGGGCGATGGCGATAACCATCAGGGCTCTCCAACGAGTTGGATCTAGCCCATCTTCTGTTTTTACTTTAGACATGCAGCTCTCCTTGTAGGTAAGTAGTATCTCGATTGAGGCGTTACTGAGTTTGGTGTTGAAGTACGGGTGTAAGGACGTTATCTACGAAATGTTCGATGAACT
>JANXME010000132.1 GCA_025354785.1 Actinomycetes bacterium
CTTTGCGGAACTTCTTGTGAAGAATATAAGGATTTGCTAAAAGCGCTACCTGCCAAATAAGTGGACCCAAATTTGGAGCGTTAAGGTGGAGCTAGACCGTCCTGCCATTGGCTTAGATGAGGCGTACGCGTTGCGCACCCCTGAGGATAATCGGCGCCTATATGCAAAGTGGGCTGCTACCTACGAGTCAGAATTTGTCGATGTAAAAAAATATCGTTACCCCAAAGCGATTGCCGAGTTATTTAGCGAGGTGGTTCCCCAAAGCGGTTTCGATCGGTTTGTTGATATTGGAACAGGTACGGGGTTAGCGGGCTATTTTCTATCCGCTTTACGACCACAAATTGTTATTGACGGAATCGACATATCGCCGGAGATGCTGGCGCAGGCTCGGGGCAAGTTAAGGAGCGATGGCCAGCAAGTTTATGCCGATCTTCAAGAGCGAGATTTGACGCAGAACGTAATCACCCCCGGCGCCCCTTATGATGCCCTGCTCAGTTCGGGAACTTTTACCCATGGCCACCTAGGGCCGGGCGCGATCGGCAACTTGATTCCGCTGGTACGTTCAGGCGGCTGGTTCGTCATCGGAATTAATAATGAGCATTTTGCCGCTCTGGATTTTGCAAAAGAGTTTGACAATCTCTCCGTGCTCGGCGTGATAACCCAGCCAAAGATAGAGCTAATCGACGTGTACGAGGTTGGTAGTGTCCACCATGGTGATCAAGCGAGAGTGGCAATATTTACTAGAAAATAGGGTATTGAATGTGTAGAGTTTGGCCAACGGAGGTGTTTCAATGAAACGATTCTTAGGTGTCATAGTTCCAGCAGTGCTTGTATTTTCCGCCAGCACTTTTGTCGCACCTGCTGCCCAGGCAGCTGCGCCTTCGGCAAAGTGCGCGAAGGTTAAGGCGCAAGTCAGTTCGTTTGAGAAGATCGAAAAGGTCTATTCCGTGAAGTATGCGTCAGTAAACGGAAAATGGTCCTGGTTCTTCACCAGTGCCCATCAACAAGAGTCGTGGCTCTTGCAGAAAGAGATCGTGAATTTTGAGATTAAGTTGTTCAGTTACTATCGAGCGAATCTAAGCTGCTTTACATTGCGTCAACAGGATTATGCCCAGGCTGAGTATCAAAAGTGGATTGACAATAGGGATTACATAAAAGAGCAGCCAGATTGGGTGGCGGGAATCAATTTCATTCCGATTGAGTGGGATTCAATTTTTAGCCGTTAATTATTCGCGAAACTTGAGATAGAAATTGAAAGGATCGCGGTGGATTCAGTTCTATTGAAGGCGACCCAGAGCACTAAGACGTCATTGTGGAATGATTCGGCTGATCCATTTGAGTTGGCACAATCGATTGCCTTTGGAGCAGTTGGGGCTACGTGCAATCCCGTGATCGCTCTTACCGCTATAAGAGCTAACTTGAGCCAATGGCAGCCCCGGCTGGCCGAAATTGCCCGTACTTACCCGAACGCCACCGAATCACAAATTGGCTGGAAAGCGGTTGAACAGCTATCTATAGAAGCGGCAAAGCTCTTAGAACCAATTTTTAATTTGAAAGGCGGGCGGGACGGTCGCCTTTCGATTCAGACGGATCCACGTTTGGCTAGAGATGTGGATGCTCTGGTAGAGCAGGCTGTCTACTTTTCTAAATTAGCTCCCAACATCATTGTGAAAATTCCTGCAACGATGAAAGGCATTCTCGCGATTGAGGAGGCAACTTTCCGCGGAGTAAGCGTGAATGTCACTGTTTCATTTACCGTATCTCAGGCGGTAGCCGCAGCTGAAGCGATTGAGCGCGGATTAAATCGCAGAACTGATGCGGGCTTAGAAAAACGCGAATTCGGTTCGGTGGTGACAATTATGGGCGGGCGCTTGGATGATTGGTTGAAATATTGTGCAGATAGAGATCGAGTACTTATTGACCCTGGATATTTGGAGTGGGGCGGGGTGGCAACGCTAAAGAAGGCGCACCACCTATTCGTCGAGCGTGGATACCGGAGCCGTATTCTTTCGGCAGCATTTAGAAACTTTATGCACTGGAGCGAACTTGTTGGCGGGGATTTAGTCGTATCCCCACCATTTGATTGGCAATTGCGAATTAATGAGAATGCAATTCCGGTTGAAAATCGAATTGACTCGCCCGTTGATCCATTGATTGTCAACATTCTGCAAGAGCGAATTCCTGATTTTAACCGCGCTTACGATGTTGATGGACTTTCTATTGAGGAATTTGATTCCTTCGGTCCCACTCGTCGAACGCTGCGGCAGTTTCTAGAAGCGAATGCGCAACTCGATGCGCTAGTGCGAGATGTTCTGGTGCCACCGGCCAATTAGCAGGAAGAATAGGTGCCGCCACTTTACGAGCTGGGCGCATTCTTATGAAAATCTAGGCGATTTGTTATGCCTCACCACCCCCAGGGGACTTTTTCCAATCCGACACGCCCTATCTACTGGTCGGTAACTGTCGCAACCCTGAGACCATTTTATTGGTGAAAACATCACCGTCCTTCCCGGAGAGAAATGGTGGAACCTCAATGTCGAGTTCTTATCTTCCAATGGTTAGTAAAGCTTTTAGCGCGGCAGCACTCAGATGGGTTCTGCTTTCTGGCATTAGCCTGAGTCTCATTATTTTTGGGAACCTGGATAACAGTTCCAAGCAGTTGGCCGTTGCCGCCTTCGTAGTCTTTGGAAACCTGGGGGTCATGCTCTCTCAAATGATGAATTTTGGGGACTTCGAAAGTGTTTCTAAGGATTTTAGCCCGCAGGATGCGAGTTCGCACTTGGGCAAGCGCCTGGGATCAATGAACTGGTCGATGCCAAAGGGCTACACACTGCTTGTGGGTCTGATCTACATTGTCGTTCAGTTGATGGCCATTTATAAGTAAAATTGCATAACAGAGGGGCCGGGGTCCTCACCCTGGCCCTTTTGCATTACTGAGAGGGCGCAGATGAAAATTACAAGTTACGAGCTCTTCTTTGTGGCACCTCGGTGGCTCTTTCTAAAAATTGAGACTGATGAGGGAATCGTTGGATGGGGCGAGCCGGTTCTCGAAGCGAAAGCGCTGACTGTTGCTGCGGCAGTTGATGAATTGATGGATCACATCATGGGCAAGGATCCCATGCAGATTGAACGTCATTGGCAAAGAATGATGAAAGGAGGTTTCTACCGAGGTGGTGGAATTCTCAATTCTGCAGTTGCAGGAATAGATCAGGCACTTTGGGACATCGCAGGAAAAAGATTAGGCGTTCCGATTTACCAATTACTTGGTGGGCAAGTGCG
>JANXME010000140.1 GCA_025354785.1 Actinomycetes bacterium
CTCTCTACTTCTCCGTCGTCCGCCAGGGCGTGAGGCTTACCCGGGAGACGTGTTCTATCTGCATTCACGTCTATTAGAGCGTTGTGCCAAGCTCTCTGACGAGCGCGGCGGCGGATCAATGACAGGCTTGCCAATCATCGAGACTAAAGGAAACGACATTTCGGCCTTTATTCCGACCAACGTAATTTCCATTACCGATGGTCAGTGCTTCCTTGAGACCGATCTATTTAACGCCGGAGTTCGCCCCGCAATTAACGTGGGCGTTTCGGTATCGCGAGTTGGTGGTTCTGCGCAGACCAAAGCGATGAAGAAGATCGCTGGCCGTTTGCGTTTGGACCTGGCCCAGTTCCGCGAACTCGAAGCCTTTGCCGCTTTCGGTTCGGATTTGGATGCGGCATCAAAGGCCCAATTAGAGCGCGGAGCGCGCATGGTTGAACTCTTGAAGCAAGGTCAATATTCGCCTTATTCGCTGGAGCGCCAAATTGTTTCGATTTGGGCTGGTACCTCGGGCAAGTTGGACGATGTGGCAGTTGCTGATATCCGTCGCTTTGAATCTGAACTTCTAGATTTCATTGGGCGCGAGCGCAAAGCAATCTTTGATGTTATTTCGGAGACCAAAGAGTTAAGCGATGACACGATTAAGGCAATGGAAGAGGCCGTAACTGCTTTCAAGACGCGCTTTGCATCAGGGGCGACAGAAGCTGTTTATGAAATGCCAGCCGACGCTTTGGATTCAGAAGTCAACGAGCAGGTCACGAAGTATGTTCAAGCGCCGGTGAAGAAGTAAAAACATGGGCGCCCAACTACGCGTATATCGCCGACGGATGCGATCCGTTAAAGCGACCAAGAAGATTACGAAGGCCATGGAATTGATTTCGGCCTCCCGTATCGTCAAGGCGCAGCAACGGGTCGCAGCATCGACTCCATATGCAAACGAGTTGACCCGTGCTGTCTCAGCAGTTGCTACCTATTCTTCTACTAAGCATCCTTTGACAACGGCCGAAGAGAGTCCCAAGCGGGCAGCAGTCTTGATCATTACCTCAGATCGCGGAATGGCGGGGGCCTACTCAAATAACGCCATCAAAGAGGGCGAACAGTTAACCTCTTTACTCAAAGAGCGCGGACTAGAGACCACTTCTTACTTAGTAGGTCGCAAAGCCGTCAACTATTACAAATTCCGTAATCGGGCTATTGCCGGATCATGGACTGGGTTTTCGGATAGCCCCACCTATGAACATGCTAAGGAAATTGCCGACGCGCTAATCACGGCGTTTCTAGCCGATGCGACCAGCCATAGCCATGGAATCGATGAAATACATATTGTTTTCACTCAATTTCAGTCGATGATGACTCAAAACGCTCTGGCTAAGCGAATGCTGCCTTTGGAAGTTGTGGAGAGTAGCGTCCCTGCCCCAACTGGATTGCTGCCAATGTATGAATTTGAACCCAGTGGCGAGGTTGTCTTGGACGCGCTATTGCCCAGATATATCGAAGCCCGAATCTTCAACGCGATGTTGCAATCCGCTGCTTCCGAGCATGCGGCGCGCCGTCGCGCTATGAAGTCAGCGACTGACAACGCTGATGATTTAATCAAGTCCCTTACCCGACTTGCGAACGCGGCCCGTCAAGCCGAAATTACCCAAGAAATCAGTGAAATTGTAGGCGGCGCAGACGCGCTCGCCTCGGCTAGTGCAGGGAGTGAATGATGTCGACAGTAACTAGTAATGGTCGCGTGGCGCGTGTAATCGGACCGGTGGTGGATATTGAATTCCCCGCGGATGCGATGCCCTCGATCTTCAACGCCCTACACGTTGATGTAACCATGAATGATCAGGTCCGCATGCTTACCATGGAGGTGGCCCAGCACATTGGCGACAACCTGGTGCGTGCCATCTCGATGCAACCTACCGATGGTTTGGTTCGAGGTGCTGCGGTAAGCGACACTGGTGCCGCGATCTCAGTCCCCGTCGGCGATGTCACGAAGGGCCATGTTTTTAACACCCTAGGCGAGTCACTTGACGTTCCGACTGAGTCCCTGGATATTAAAGAGCGTTGGCCAATTCATCGCAACGCGCCAGCATTTGATCAACTCGAATCTAAGACAGAGATGTTTGAAACTGGTATTAAAGTTATCGATCTGCTTACGCCATATGTAAAGGGCGGCAAGATTGGTCTCTTCGGCGG
>JANXME010000167.1 GCA_025354785.1 Actinomycetes bacterium
TGTGGTCTCTGAGGTAATTTCAGAACTTAGTGCACGGGTCACCTCTTTGACGAACGCTGGAGTGGAAAGATCCAACATCATCTTGGATCCGGGTCTGGGCTTTGCAAAAGAAGCCGAACACAACTGGACTTTGCTGACGGAACTTTCCAGAATAGAAGAGATGGGTTTTCCGGTTCTGGTGGGTGGATCTCGTAAGCGTTTTCTAGGCACTTTGGTAGGGGCCAGCGAACCAGACGCTCGAGAAGCGGCGACGATTGCACTTACTACGGTTCTAGCGCTGCGCCGAGTATGGGGCGTGCGCGTCCATGACGTAAAAGCGCATCGAGATGCGATCAGCCTGGCTGAGAGGATGCGTTGATGGATGAAATTCAGATCACTGGAATTAAAGGTTTTGGACGCCACGGCGTCTTTGAACATGAACGCATCAACGGTCAAGACTTTCGAGTTGATGTAAAGATTTACCTCGATTTAACTCGCGCATCAAAAAGCGATGAACTCTTCGACACCGTTGATTATGGATCAATAACAATACTTGTAGTAAAAGAGATAGAAGGCGAGCCTGTAAATTTAATAGAGCGTCTAGCCGGGCGTATTGCCGAGCGCCTATTAAAGGAATTCACTCTAATCGAGAGGATTGAAGTTTGCGTACACAAGCCAAGCGCCCCGGTAGATCAAGACGTAAGTGATATATCGGTAAGAGTTGAAAGAAGCCGATGAAAGCCGTTGTTGCTCTGGGTTCAAATATGCGCGGTCCACGTGAAAACGTGGAATTGGCAATTACCCTGCTTTCAGGGGCGGCGACTCTAATATCCAGGTCCTCCCTTTATGTGACCAGGCCGGTTGGTGGACCAGTACAGGCAGATTATGTAAATGCGGTTTGTATCCTAGAAAGCGATTTACCAGCAGTTGCTCTTCTAAATCTTTTGCACGGAATTGAAAAGAGTATGGGGCGGGAGCGAATTGAGAGATGGGGTCCGCGAATTATTGATTGCGATCTCATTACTTATGGAGATATTTTGAGTCGGGAAGAATCTTTAGAACTGCCGCATCCACGGGCGCACCTTCGCAGATTTGTATTGGAGCCGTGGCTAGAAATAGAGCCCAACGGCGTTCTACCTCCACATGGGCGAATTGGCGATCTTTTGGCGCAATTGCCTCTGCCCCAGTAGCCTTTTCCTGTTGCATTCAATGGCCCGGTACCCGGAAAGGACTGGAGCAGATGGAAATTGTGGGGGATATATCCGCGCTGGATCGAACGGCGCCTATTGCTTTTGTCCCCACTATGGGTGCGCTGCATTCAGGCCACGCGGAATTAATTAGACGCGCTCGAACCTACACATCAAATGTATTGGTTAGTGTTTTTGTAAATCCTTTGCAATTTGATAATGCCGACGACCTCAAGAAATATCCGCGCACTCCAGAGTTGGATGCTCACATCGCCGAGGCAGCCGGAGCCTCCACTGTATGGTTCCCCCAAATGTCGACGTTATTTCTCGAAGATTTTAAAAAAATACCTAGCCCGGCATTGGGAGAGAGCTTTGAAGGGGCTCATAGACCGAGCCACTTTAGTGGAGTTCTAAGTGTAGTGAGCGCTCTCTTTGATGCGGCGAAACCTCGGTGGGCAATATTTGGCGAGAAAGATTTTCAACAGCTTTTTCTGATTAGGCAGATGGTTAGCCAATTAAATTTGGAGATTGAAATTGTTGGGGTTGCAACCGTTCGTGACGAAGATGGATTGGCAATTTCTTCCCGCAACTCCCGTCTTAATCTAGAGGATCGAAGAATTGCCTTAGTTGCCTCTCGCGCACTTCGCCGAGCGGCGCAAGAGCCGGATTTAGCACGGGCGAAAGCAGTTTTAACCAAATCATTTTCAGAAGAGCCAAGATTTGCTCTGGATTATGCGGTAATTGTCGACGAGGAAACTTTAGCTCTGGCGAATGAACAGACTGGCACTAAGCGAGCCTTGGTTGCAGGCTGGGTAGGTGACGTTAGGTTGATAGACAATATGGCAATGCAGGTGGCAGCGAATGACGTGAAAGACTAACGTGGAGCAATGAAGCTTCTCTCTCCAAAACCTGGATGGACGGCGACTGCCGACGTAATCGTTGTTGGTTCTGGGGTTGCTGGCTTAACCACTGCTCTACAAATTCGCAGCAATGGTTTATCAGTGCTTCTTGTAACCAAAGGAAAAGTCGATGAAGGATCTACTAAATGGGCTCAGGGAGGAATTGCGGCGGCGCTAGGACCGGGAGATTCACCCGAGCAACATGAGCGTGACACTTTGATTGCAGGAGCTGGCCTTTGTGATAAATCAGCGGTAAAGATTTTGGTATCCGAAGGTCCATTTGCGGTCCGAAAACTCATTGCTAGAGGAGCAGTTTTTGATCGCGAAGCAAATGGAGAAATTGCACTAACGCGTGAGGGGGGACATCTGCGAAATCGAATTTTGCACGCCGGCGGCGATGCCACTGGGGCTGAGGTGTCGCGGGCTTTGCTGGCAGCGGTACACAATGATCCTGAGATTGAAGTGGTGGAAGATGCACTAGTACTAGATGCCCTCAAAGATGAAAACGGAAAAGTTTGTGGCGTGACTTTGCATGTAATTGGGGCTGGCACACGAGATGGAGTTGGGCGGGCGATAGCTCGCGCGACGGTCTTAGCCACAGGCGGATTGGGTCAGGTATTTGCGCAATCTACCAATCCTTCTGTCTCCACTGGCGATGGGGTTGCACTTGCCTTGCGCGCGGGTGCCGATGTCGCCGATGTTGAGTTCATTCAGTTTCACCCCACGGTTCTTTGGTTGGGTGATGGCTCACAGGGCCAACAACCTCTGATCAGTGAAGCGGTGCGTGGGGAGGGAGCGTTATTAGTTGATAGTTCGGGCGTTCGCTTCATGCTGGGTCAACATCCGCTGGCTGAATTGGCTCCCCGTGATGTGGTTGCCAAGGCGATCATGCGGCAAATGAATAAAACCGGCGCTCACCATGTCTGGTTGGATGTGCGACATATTGAAGGATTTGCAGAGAGATTTCCAACGGTCTATGCCTCTTGCATTGCAAATGGGATTGATCCCCTTGTCGAACTAATTCCAGTTGCTCCAGCTTCGCACTATGCATCGGGGGGAGTGCGCGTTGATTTGAATGGCCGAACGACAGTCCCTGGTCTATATGCATGTGGTGAAACTGCTTGCTCGGGAGTACATGGCGCAAATCGCCTCGCTTCAAATTCTTTGCTGGAAGGTTTGGTTTTTAGCGCACGAATTGCCGATGATATTGGTAGGAATTTATCTGATTTCTCTGAACCGATTCTCACCGATCAACCCGCTCTATTACTGGATCCTGATATCCGAAAGTCCCTACAAGCGAGTATGAGTTCGGGAGCGGGAGTGCTGCGCTCGGCTAATTCTTTAGCTCATACCCAAACGGAATTGTCAGGCCTAGGACGAAAATCTAGTTCCCAACCGTGCGTCGAGGCCTGGGAGACCACTAATCTCTTTCAGTTAGCGCAAGCAATACTGCGCTCGGCTTTGACCAGGCAAGAGACACGAGGGTCTCATTGGCGAGAGGATTTTCCAGACCAATTGGAGAGTTGGCAAAAGAGAATCGTTCATCGCTTGGATTTAGAAGGCCACTGGAGCACTAATTTTGAAGAAGTGGAGCAATGATGAAGTTTTTTTCGGTTTCATCCCAGACAAAAGCTGATTTGGCGGCGCATGGCCTGACCCCGGATTCGATAATTAATCAAGTAATTCGAGCGCTCATGGAAGATTTGGCGGGGGGCGAAGACGTAACGTCGGTTGCGACCATCTCTCAAGATTTGGAATCAAGCGCCGAATTCAAATCTCGCGCCGTGGGAGTTGTGGCTGGAATCCCGGTGGTGCAAGCAGCTTTGGAGTTGGTAGGAGTAAAACATAACCAGGTTGTAATTCATTGTGCACATAGAGTTGAAATTGGCACGGTTCTCCTTCGAACCCATGGCAATACGCGTGCTATTTTGTTGGCGGAGAGAACCGCGTTAAATTTTCTTGGGCACTTAAGCGGCATTGCAACTCTGACGCGGCAATGGGTTGATGAGATAGAGGGGCTAGGCACCAAGGTTCGTGATACCCGTAAAACGACGCCCGGGCTTCGTGAATTAGAGAAGTATGCGGTGCGTATGGGTGGGGGAACCAACCATCGGATGTCACTAAGTGAATCTGCGTTAATTAAAGACAATCACATCGCTGCAGCGGGCGGCGTAACCGCGGCTTTTACCAGGGTGCGCGATCACTATCCCGATCTGGAGATTGAGGTAGAGGTAGATACGTTGGAACAATTAGGAGAGGCGGTGGAATTGCGACCAGACTTAATTCTCTTAGACAATATGAGCGTAGAACTTTGTCGCCAAGCCGTAGAGATGGTTGCAGGACGGTGCCGCTTGGAAGCCTCTGGTCGTCTGGCGCTGGCCAACGCTAGAGAGTATGCGGCGACTGGTGTGGATTATTTGGCGGTAGGGGCGTTGACGCATTCAGCGGCTGTGTTAGATATCGGACTCGACCTAAAGGCGGAGATCTAAATGTTACTTGCGATAGATGTAGGCAATACCAACACCGTTCTGGGAGTCTTTGAAGGCGAAGTCCTATCTCATTCCTGGCGAGTCAAAACTGACCCACGTAACACCGCCGACGAGTTGTGGTTGCAGTATGGAGCCCTAGTTGCCAATTACAAAATATGTGGGCTCTCTGTCTGTTCGACCGTGCCAGCCACACTTCGTGAACTGCGGACAATGATTGCCGCGTATTTTCCAGACATTCGCACCACGATTGTGGAACCTGGAATAAAAACCGGTGTTCCACTTTTGGTGGATAACCCTAAGGAAATTGGTGCAGATCGAATAGTGAATACTTTGGCCGCCCATACCCTTTATCCGAATGGACCGGCAATTGTGGTGGATTTTGGTACTTCAACTAACCTTGATGTGGTTTCGCCAAAAGGTGAATTTCTAGGAGGAGCGCTCGCACCTGGCATCGAAATTTCTGTGGATGCTCTGGCAGCCCGCGCTGCCCAATTGCGAAAAGTGGAGTTGGTAAGACCTAAATCTGTCATTGGAAAAAACACTGTAGAAGCCCTGCAATCGGGAACCATCTATGGTTTTGCCGGTCAAGTAGATGGCTTAGTAAATCGGATCACGGTTGAATTGGTGGAAAGTTACGGCGCAAGACCTACGGTCGTTGCCACTGGCGGCCTTGCCCCTTTGGTTATGGGAATTTCGGAAACTATCCAATTTCACGAACCCGATTTGACCCTGCTGGGGCTGCGGTTAATTCACGAGAGAAATGGATAGGTCGGTAGACTCATACTCATTATGGTTGACCAGATCCCAGAAGTTGTTGAAGATCTACCCGAGCAATTGCGCATCCGTCGCGCCAAGCGAGCGGCGCTAATTGAAAAGGGTATAGAGCCATATCCAGTATCAGTACCAAGAACAAATTCGCTGCTTGAGATTAGAAATACATATTCTGGACTTGAAATTGATGTTGCAACCGGGGATATAGAAAGCCTCACGGGACGGATAATTTTTAAACGCGATACCGGAAAATTGTGCTTTGCCACTTTGCGCGAAGGCGATGGTACCGAATTGCAGGCCATGCTCTCGCTAGACAAAGTGGGAGAAGATTCGCTGACATCGTGGAAGAGCGATATTGATCTTGGTGATTTAGTTTCGATCACTGGTGAGATCATTACCTCAAAGCGTGGGGAACTTTCCATCCTTGCAAATAGTTGGGTTCTGGGCGCCAAATCCTTGCGCCCTCTACCCAATGATCACAAACCATTGTCTGAGGAGACACGGGTTCGCATGCGATATGTAGATCTCATTGTGCGGCCAGAGGCCCGAAGCAATGCCAGATTGCGTCCTGCCGTTATGCGATCTTTGCGCGAAACTTTTCATGTGCGTGGCTATTTGGAAGTTGAAACTCCGATGCTGCAGGTCCAACATGGTGGCGCGGCGGCCCGCCCATTTAAGACTCGAAGCAATGCCTACGATATGGATCTTTTTTTGCGAATTGCACCAGAGCTCTTTCTCAAGCGCTGTGTGGTGGGCGGAATTGAGCGAGTTTTTGAAATAAATCGCAATTTTCGTAACGAGGGCGCCGACTCTAGCCACTCGCCAGAGTTCGCCATGATTGAGAGCTACCAGGCATACGGCGATTGGCGCACTACTGCCGATTTGGCTAGGTCCCTCGTTCAAGATAGCGCCATGGCGATCTTTGGTTGCCACATCGCCAAGCATCACGATGGTCGAGAATCCGATCTTGGGGGAAGTTGGCGTGAAATTTCTTTATACGATGCGATTTCCGAAGGAGTAGGAGAAACAGTAACGGCGCTCACTCCATTCACCCAGTTAAAGGTGATTGCTGAAAAATTGGGGATCAAGATGGATCCCAATTGGATTCAAGGCAAACTGGCGGAGGAAATATTCGAACATGTCGCGTCGGGAAAGTTGCAGGAGCCAACCTTTGTTATGGGTTTCCCTATAGATAACGCACCGTTGGTTAGGGGCCATCGTGAGATTCCTGGAGTTGTAGAGAAATGGGATCTCTACGTGGACGGTTTTGAGTTGGCCACTGGATACTCGGAGCTGATCGATCCTGTGATTCAACGCGAACGATTACTTGAGCAGTCAAAACTCGGCGCGAAGGGGGATGTTGAAGCAATGCAAGTTGATGAAGATTTCTTACGCGCTATGGAATACGGCATGCCTCCCATGGGTGGATTGGGAATGGGAGTTGATCGCTTATTGATGGCCCTAACAGGTTTGGGGATTAGGGAAACTATTCTCTTTCCACTGGTGAAACCGGAGATTGATTAGCATGGTGGAAATCAGATCGGCGCGGACTTCGGATGTAAAAGGTATTCGTAAATTGATCGATACCTATACGGTGCAGCGGCTCTTACTTTCCAAGGAGACGGTCACTCTCTATGAAAGTGTGCAGGAATTTACCGTTGCTATCGAAGCTGGTGAGGTAGTGGGATGCGGAGCCCTGCATGTGCTCTGGGAAGATTTAGCCGAAGTTCGAACAGTTGCAGTCGCGCCGCATTTGCGCCGGCAAGGAGTGGGGCAACAGATTTTGGAAGCGGTGATCCAGCGGGCAAGAGCAATTGGGGTGAAGCGCATTTTCTGCCTAACTTTTGAGGTTGAGTTCTTTGGCCGCAATGGCTTTGAAGAGATTCAAGGAACGCCCGTTAATGCCGAAGTATTCGGTCAGCTTTTGCATTCTTCCGACACGGGTATTGCCGAGTTCTTAGACCTTGAGAGCGTCAAGCCCAATACCCTGGGAAATACCAGAATGTTGAAAATCCTTTAAAATCGGGCATAAATTCCCCGCCTCCTGGGTTACATGTGGCATGAAAAGTTCCTTTGGCGCTCCATGGCGTCCAAGCGTTAGGCTTATAAGGTAAGAATCTTTAGGGCAATACCAAGGGAGATCTGCGATGTTCGAGCGTTTTACCGATAGGGCTAGGCGGGTTGTTGTGCTGGCGCAAGAGGAAGCCCGCATGCTTAACCATAATTACATCGGTACCGAGCACATCCTTTTGGGCCTAATCCATGAGGGCGAGGGCGTTGCGGCTAAGGCGTTGGAGTCTTTGGGCATCTCATTGGAGGCTGTGCGCTCGCAAGTTGAGGAGATTATCGGCCAAGGTCAGCAAGCCCCCAGTGGACACATTCCCTTTACTCCGCGTGCCAAGAAAGTCTTGGAACTATCCCTGCGTGAGGCCCTACAGCTTGGTCATAATTACATTGGAACCGAACATATTCTCTTGGGGCTAATTCGCGAGGGTGAAGGAGTTGCCGCGCAGGTACTTACGAAATTAGGGGCAGATCTTTCTAGAGTTCGCCAGCAAGTGATTCAACTTCTCTCTGGTTATCAAGGCAAGGAGACCGTAACAACTGGTGGACCTGCGGAAGGTGCCCCTTCTACATCTCTAGTACTCGATCAATTTGGT
>JANXME010000128.1 GCA_025354785.1 Actinomycetes bacterium
GATTTTCCATTGTCGTGGTCGCGGACCACACCATCAAATGTGACAACGGCCCCACAGTTTGTTGAGAGCACCTTTTGCGCTAACTCGGATGCAGAGATGACTTCTCTGGTAATCGAGGCGTCCAAAACCAGAACGGTCATCAGTGATCCTCGCCCGCAAGTTGGCTGAGAATGTGGGGGATTAGTTTGCCTAAAACCTCTATTCCGTCGCGGACTCCATGGGGAGAGCCAGGTAGATTAATTATGAGTGTTTTTGCATTGATACCCGCTAGCCCTCTGGACAAATCGGCCAAGGGAGTTTTTTCACGACCGAAGGCGCGTAGCGCTTCGCTTACTCCTGGCAATATTTTCTCCAAGTGAGGGCGAGTTGCCTCGGGTGTAATATCTGTGGGAGAAATACCGGTGCCACCAGTTGTCAAGATTAGATCTACTTGGGCACCGAGGGCGCGAGAAATTTCGCTGGAGATCAATTCCTTGTCATCGGGAATCGTAATCTGAGAATATATTTCGAAACCCAATTCCATTATTCCGCGCGCCAAAATTGCACCGCTCTCATCTGCAAATGTGCCATGGGAAGCGCGAGTGCTGGCTGTGATGAGTGCGGCGCGATATTGTTTCACTGACGTTTCCAGGATCCGTTGCGCCCACCATCCTTGGCCTCGATTTGTATAGATGAAATGCGGGCGCCAGGATCCAGAGATTTCACCATATCCACAACAGTGAGAGCAGCAATGGAAATCGCAGTTAGCGCCTCCATCTCTACCCCTGTTCGATCAGTGGTCTTTACATGAGCGCTCAATTCCACCCCCCCATCAGTTATTTTTGCGTCAAGTGTGATGCCACTTAACGCAATCGGGTGACAGAGCGGAATTAAATCCACCGTGCGTTTGGCTCCCATAATTCCTGCGATTCGGGCGGCGGCCAAAACATCTCCTTTGGGAATTTCATCGCTGCGAAGAAGGGCAACGACATGGGGTGAAAGCAAAACTTTCCCTGAGGCATCTGCGGTGCGCGTTGAGATTTCGCGCTGGCTGACATCGACCATATGCGCTTGGCCCGCGCCATCTAGATGGCTAAATCGATCGCTACTCATAAGAGCGCAATCGTATGTCACCTGCTAAGGCAGTGGGAGCCAACGTATCTGCGCCCCAGATTTGGTTAAACCACTGGGCGCTAAGCCAAATCCGCTGGAAAAGGCTAAACCTCGCAACATCGCCGATCCTAGGTGTTCGCCCATTTCAAAGCGTCCAGCGACGAGATTTCCTAGTACTAACCGAGTGAACTCAGGCGGGGCGGATAGATCATTTGAGGTTTCTACGAATTGGAGGGGTCGATGCGAGCGCCCCAAAAATGTTTGGATTACTGGGGCACCCAGCGTCATGAGGCCAACAATTGCCGACTGTGGATTTCCCGGAAGGCCCAAAAAAAGAGTGGGTTGCGGATCGGTAATTTTTGCTAAGAGCGCAGGGTGTCCGGGGCGGGAGCGAACGCGATCAACAATAAATTGCCCTCCGCTTGTTGCTAGCGCTCCATGAACGTGATCGCGTGGCCCATCTGCGGTACCGCCAGTACTAATAATCAAGTCGCAAGTTCCGATCACTTTGGAAAGGGCCGCCACCACTGATTCCAGCTCGTCGGTTACATAATTTTGACTTACAACTTTGCCCCCGAGTCGGGCTATCCAACTTGGAAGTTGTGGGCCAAGAGAATCACGCACTAAGCCACCTGCCGGAATCCCAAAATGTTGGAGTTCATCACCTAATAAGAGAAGTGCAATTCGAGGTTTTCGAAATACCTTCACTTCGTCATAACCGGTGGCCGCAAGTAGACCGATCTGTGCTGGGGAGAGTGATTGACCCTTTTGGATTAAGAGATCTCCTTCTCGACACTCATCTCCAGCAGGGCGAATATCCAAACCTTGGCTGACTTCGCCAATTATTTGACCATCGCTCTCTCGCGCGTTTTCCCAACGCAGTACGCCGAGAGTTCCTTCGGGTATTACTGCCCCGGTGGCGATCCGAACTGTCGTGCCCAAATCAAGGGCTCGATCCAGCGGTTGGCCGGCCTTAATTTCTCCAGTGATTTTCCAAGGTCCTTCTCCGGCTACTGCCCAACCATCC
>JANXME010000184.1 GCA_025354785.1 Actinomycetes bacterium
TGTTCCTGAGGGTTGGTTTTCTCTAGTAATTCAAGAGCGTGAGCCAGTCGTTGATTGGCTGCCAGCTTACCCAGACTTTGCACGTTCCGTAGCGCGCCCAGTTAACGAAGGTGGTGTATTTAGAACCCACCTTGAATACGAACCTACAGACTGGTTCCCCACCTACCCAGACTTCGCCCGTGGCCCACAGCGCCCTGTTAATGAAGGTTGGCTTGCATTTATAGACAGAGACGTGGCGCCAGTTTTGTCCTGGCTGCCTACCTACCCAGACTTTGCAGGTCGTTCCGCCCTTCGCCCAGTTGGTGAAGGTTGTTTTACTTTTGTCAACAGAGATGTCGCACCAGCGCTTTCTTGGCTGCCAGCTTACCCAGACTTTGCACGTTCCGTAGCGCGCCCTGTTAATGAAGGTGGAGTATTTAGAACCCATCTTGAATACGAACCTACAGACTGGTTCCCCACCTACCCAGATTTTGCTCGTGGTCCACTTCGCCCAGTTGGTGAAGGTTGTTTTACTTTTGTCAACAGAGACGTAACCCCAGCACTCTCTTGGGCACCTACCTATCCAGACTTTGCAGGTAGATCCGCTCTTCGCCCTGTTAATGAAGGTTGGTTTACATTCGTAAGTCTAGATGTCGCACCAGCGCTTTCTTGGCTGCCAGCTTACCCAGACTTTGCTCGCGGACCACTTCGCCCAGTTGGTGAAGGTGGTATTTTCCGCACCCATCTTGAGTACGAGCCAACTGATTGGTTCCCCGCCTACCCAGATTTTGCAGGCCGCGCTGCTTTTCGCCCTGTTAATGAAGGTGGAGTATTTAGAACCCACCTTGAATACGAGCCAATTGTAGATTGGCTACCCACCTACCCAGACTTTGCTGGGCGCGGATTACTGAAGCCAGTTGGTGAAGGTTGTTTTACTTTTGTCAACAGAGACGTAACCCCAGCACTCTCTTGGGCACCTACCTATCCAGACTTTGCAGGTAGATCCGCTCTTCGCCCTGTTAATGAAGGTGGCATTTTCCGCACCCACCTTGAGTACGAACCAACAGACTGGTTTCCAAGTTACCCAGACTTTGCTGGTAGATCCGCTCTTCGCCCTGTTGGTGAAGGTTGGTTTACTTTTGTCAACCTCGATATCACACCTAAATTGTCTTGGTTGCCCACTTACCCAGACTTCGTTCGCGGACCACTTCGTCCAGTTGGTGAAGGTGGAGTATTTAGAACCCATCTTGAATACGAGCCAACTGATTGGTTCCCCACCTATCCAGATTTCCCAGGCCGTGGCCCACTTCGCCCTGTTAATGAAGGTGGAGTATTTAGAACCCACCTTGAATACGAGCCAATTGTAGATTGGCTACCCACCT
The DNA here is from genome assembly GCA_025354785.1 of Actinomycetes bacterium. Taxonomy (GTDB): domain Bacteria; phylum Actinomycetota; class Actinomycetes; order Nanopelagicales; family Nanopelagicaceae; genus QYPT01. The sequence goes on from JANXME010000184.1 coordinate 1,362, forward strand.
ACCCAGACTTTGCTGGGCGCGGATTACTGAAGCCAGTTAACGAGGGTGGATACTACTTCCAGCGATTCACACCACTGGTCGTTGCTCAACTCTGGTATCCAGATTACCCAGACTTCGTTCGCGGACCACTTCGCCCAGTTAACGAAGGTGGTGTATTTAGAACCCACCTTGAATACGAGCCAACTGATTGGTTCCCCACCTATCCAGATTTTGCTCGTGGCCCACTTCGTCCAGTTAATGAAGGTGGCGTATTCCGCACCCACCGTGAGTACGAACCTACAGACTGGTTCCCAAGTTATCCAGATTTCGTTCGTGGTCCACTTCGTCCAGTTAACGAAGGTGGTGAGGTCTTCATTAATCGCGATGTTGCGGTTAAGTTGTCATGGCATCCAACATATCCAGATTTCCCAGGCCGTGGTCCACAGCGCCCAGTTAATGAAGGTGGAGTATTTAGAACCCATCTTGAATACGAGCCAATTGTAGATTGGCTACCCACCTACCCAGACTTTGCTCGTTCCGTAGCGCGCCCAGTTGGTGAAGGTTGGTTTACTTTTGTCAACAGAGACGTAACCCCAGCGCTCTCTTGGTTGCCCACTTACCCAGACTTTGCTCGTTCCGTAGCGCGTCCAGTTGGTGAAGGTTGGTTTACTTTTGTCAACAGAGATGTAACCCCAGCGCTTTCTTGGCTGCCAGCTTACCCAGACTTTGCACGTTCCGTAGCGCGCCCAGTTAACGAAGGTGGTGTATTTAGAACCCACCTTGAATACGAACCTACAGACTGGTTCCCCACCTACCCAGATCGAATCTGGTCAAAGCCAACACCAGTCGGCGAGGGTTGGTTTACATTCGTAGATCTTGACATAGTACCAAGATTGGCATGGTCCCCGGCATATCCAGACTTCGCCCGTGGCCCACTTCGCCCTGTTAATGAAGGTGGATTAGCCCCATTTGTTAATAAGGAAACCTCACTTCTAACTACGTGGCTGCCTACCTATCCAGACTTTGCCCGTGGCCCACGGCGCCCAGTTAATGAGGGTGGACTTTCATTCTTAGATCCAGATTATATACCAAAACTGACGTGGCTGCCTACCTATCCAGACTTTGTCCGGTCGCCGACGAGGCCGACATATAACGATCAGTACTCAATCGATGTGGCGCCAGCTGTGGCGCCCACTCTATCTTGGTCGCCGACCTACCCGGATTTCGTTAGAGTAGCCCCACATCCGTTAATAGAAATGGAATGTAGCACTCCGTTCCAATCCAGAGTCTATAAAAATATAGTCTTAACTGTGACTAGTAATCAAGCACCTCTAGCTCGTAGCATCATCGGTGTTGAAGAGAGTGCGGGTGTTGCCGGGTCAAAGACCGAAGGTAGTATCACTTCTAAGACGGAAATACAAATTAATGAATCTGAGCCAGTTAAATTGAGCACATCTGATATGGCTCCGATAAAGATAAAAGACGATTAGTACCCACTTGCACCATTAATTATACTATTTATTTATGTCGATATCTATTTTAGCAAATAATGTAACTACCTTACTCAATACGACTGAGCGAGTATCAATAACCGTCCAGGATACTACTGTAAGTCCAGTAGTTAATGTTGATCCATATAGTCTAAAATTAACCATAACTGGTATTGGTGGAGATGTGAGGGTGTTCGATTCTTGGCCAGCGCCGAACAATAGGATCGTGCACGGTGCCGTTGGCGAGTTTTACATCGATTTTGGTCCGCCCACAGCCAATCTTGGGTCGTCATATTCAGCTGGGACGTTAGTGCTAAATATTGTTGATGCCGTGCCGAGCTCCACCACTGCATGGCCGCTGACTGGCGACGTTATTTTAGATTATGGTAATGCTGATTTGCAAGAAAAGGTGTCATACACCGCCATTAGCTTGATCGCTGGCACGGGAACTATCACGCTCAGCATGCCAACTCTCAAGCAGCATCTGTCTGGCTCAACTATGTTTGGTCCGGCTCGTGAGACATGCGGATTAGAAGATATTCTATTTGATTGGCGTGTGCAAGCGGCTCCATCTGGACAAATAATAAACACTATTCAGAAAATGAGTATCATATCTCATCGAGCGATGTCATTTATTCCAGAGCTGAGGTTGCTTATTGATAAGTCGCGCAAGGTTACCGCGCCTGAGTCTGACTGCTTCTTGGGCTACTCAGATAGTCAACTAATTGCATTTCTACAAGGTGGTTTGCAAAACATAAACGCATACCAACCGTCATTAACGCTGTCTCTTGAAAATTTTCCGATTGAATTTAAGCAGATCTTGATTGATGCTTCGTTGATTACGGGTGTGATGAGTCAACAGCTATATGCTATTGACACGGACATTCCTAACTATAATGATCAAGGTACGTCATTTGTAATCACTCATCAACAGCAGCTAGCCGGGTTTCTAAATCAAATTACAGCTAGGCTTGACAGATTAATACCAATGATGAAGTTGCAACTAATTCAGCCAGGAACTCTACACATTCAGATGGGGCCGAGTTTCCGTTTGCAGACTTTGATGTCTGCAGCCCCGCAAGGCTCAATATTTCGTAACGTCTTCTTCAAAGGCTAATAATGGCTTCCAAATTAATAAACATCACAGCTGTTACGACTGTGTTATCACAGCCTTCCCCAACATATGCATTGGTGGTTGATAGTACGTCCGGCATTGTTGTAAACGATTATATAAGCGATAATGAGGGCGGAGTCTATCATATAACAATCATTAGCGATGCAACAAATCTGACGGCGATAGATGACACAGACATAACACCAGAAGGCGTACCGGTCATTGGCGTGGGATCATGTTTTACGCCTACAAATGCATTAAAGTTATCTCAGGCGCCATTCAATACTCCAGGTTGGGGTGAAATAGCACGTCGAGACATGCGGGCGATTGACGCGGGCGCGAATAGTTCTACCAGATCTGCTACATCTGCATCGATTACGTATTATGTAGATCCAGCAGGTAGTGATGTCACAGGTAGCGGCTCTATAACACTGCCATTTCGGTCAATCCAATATGCCCTAGACAGCATACCCAAACGTGTACGGCATATAGTCAATATTAAAGTCAGTGCTGGAACATACAATGGTTTTACTTTAAATGGATTTGTGTTCGACCCAATCATCCCTGGTAGTGCTACGGGCATCAGCATATTAGGAACGTGGGTCAATTTCGCTCCTGCGACGGGAGCGGCTACTGGAACATTGTCTTCAGTTGCGGCTGGCACAAGCAATCCAGTTACGTGGGCAGTTCTAACCGATGCAGGCCAGACTTGGACCACAGACAATTTGAAAGGCAAGTTTATAAATATACTTACTGGTACGAGTGCTGGAACGATTTTGCCGATAGCATCAAACACGGCTACCAATCTTGCTGTAATAAGTTCTAGTGCATTAGGTTCGATCGGCGGCACATATGCGATTATAGATTCTGCTTCAATTGTAAATACTCCAGTCGAGGTGCCGAATAGTTTGCCCGCTGTGCAAGGTACACCCACGATAGCAGCCGCGCACGCTACTATTAACGTCTATGGCAATATAGGATCAGCTGTTAACAACTCATTAATTAGATTCGAAGCCTTGAAGACGGCGGCGGCGGCGTTTTATGGATTTTTCACGGAAGGTAATCAGGCAATCACTATTGCACGCTGTCAGATTACTGGTGCGGTTACTGGCTCTGGATTGAGTATGCTTGGGCCGGGCAGAACAACTTTAACTCAATCGATAGTTAATTTGACCACTGGAAGTGGAACATCGATTGCCGCTGCTGCCGGAGCCACCCAGACCAGCGTCATTTCTACACTAACAACTTGCACCACTGGTGGCATAGGTAATAATGCAATCACTGTTGGAAGTATTAGCGGCCCTTTTTCATCCACCACCTTAGTTCAAGTGCAGATAGATTCGCATTTAGTCGGAATTTTATCTGCGGGCAATGTGGCTATATCATTGTCTTCCGTTAGAATTAGTGGGGCGGGCGGCCAGCTTATTAAGGCAGATCCGGCACACAATGCTCAAGCTCAAACAATCATCGTAGTTGCATCTGGGCTAGATCTTAGCAATTCAGGAGCAAGCACTGCCGTCCAATTGGGAGGCCCGCAAGCGTTCCTAACTTGCGTTGTGAGTGCTTCGACTGGAACGATAACAGGCTCTGGCAACTCAATCGCTTTTGCGGTGGAACAAGGAGCTAGAGTTCAGGTGTCAGCTGCGTCCACCATAACTGGCACCACTGAGATTTTATTGGATAGTATGCCGCATACTTTAGCTGAAATGAGAGCACAATCACCTAAAGTACTTAATAACCTTAGTTATTTTTCTTGTGTGTTTGAGTAAGTCATGACATTTCCAGTAACTCTAGCTACTACAGCGGCAATTACATACAACGTATCGGCTTCTGGTAGTGATGTTACTGGAGATGGGTCTGTTACCCTACCTTTCGCAACCATACAATATATACTAGATCAGTTGCCGAAGATACTTCGTCATCAAGTTACGATCAAAGTTGGAGTGGGCAATTTCCCTGGAGTGGCTATCCATGGGTTTGTTTCCGATCCTGCAAACAACACCCTTCCGACTGGTTTACTCATACAAGGCACTTTAGTAAATGCTACAGTAGCAACAGGAACAGCCACCGGCACCTTTACCAATAAGGTGGCTGGAGCAACAACATCAGCCACCTTCGTTGTTCTTACAGATAGCGGTCAGAGTTGGACGACAAACGATCTTAAAGGTAAATTGCTTGAGGTTCTCACGGGCACCAATGCCGGAGTCATCTATCCGATAGCTAGTAACACGGCCACAACAGTCACGTTAACCAAAGATTCTACTGGTGGTATTGGTGGCATATATGCAATACGCGACTGGGGCGTTCTTGTTGGAGACAGCCATGATGGAAATACCGCTGGTGGATACGTTAATGCAACAGCAGTAGATTTTAACAATTGTGGTGTTATGTTTCAGCAGGGTGGTGGACACCTACAAGTATCATCTTGTTCCGGCGATGCGCTTGGCAACATTATTCGCAATTTAGGTGGTGGCATGGCTAATTTTACTGCTGCTGGTATGGCTGCCACATGCTCAACCTGTAGTACAACAAGTATTATTCTTGGTGGGAATTGGAACGGTAGTTTTGTGGACATTGGTGGCGCTGGATATTGTGTTTCGTCACTCACCGACAGAGGAACTGTATGCGAAGATTAGTTTTTGTTTGTTTGCTCATAGCATCTTCGGTGTTTGCTGGCCCAATTGTATTGCGGCATACATTTATGACTGATGGCGGTGTAATACTAAATGGCCCCAGCGCTCCGCTAAATGTAGGTGAGGCCGGCATCTCAACAGATGGCGGTATTGCCATCGTAGCCCAAACATTGCCTACGTGTTCCGTGGCTATAGAGTTTAAGATGGCATCAGATATATTGTCTGGCATAAATACGGGCAAACGATCTAAATTATGTATGTGTACATCGAATGGTTCAGCTGTATATGCCTGGCAGAATATGGCCACCGGAACCATAGGTACATCTACAACATGTGGCACTGAGTAATATTTAGGATGGCGAATAAATTTAATGTCGTTAATGGTCGAGCTCCCGGATATTGGGGGCGGGATATTCGTTGCCGTATTGCCTCAGAATTTACGGTAGATAAAGTGTTATCTCAAAATTACGACAAGATTGTGGCAATGGGTCTACCATATGCTCTTTGGCGCGAGGCCACAAGCGTATTGGACAATCCGATAAAATGTACGTGCTTTAAAGATACTGCAAAGCAGCCAGATGTTCCTTGCCTTCAGTGCTATGGCACTGGCTTCATACCTGGATATTTAAAATTTGGCACCCAGAATTTTTGGAGTGAAGCAAGTTCTGATGGTACAGGTGGATTTGGCACAGGTGGATTTGGTCAGGGTGGGTTTGGGGAGATAGGTAGCTGGAGCATGACCAATACTGTCTTAGACAAGACCAACCGTCCGTTTAGAATTATGTTAGAACCAAATGCGACTACTGGCACGGCCATCTCTCCAAATTTGATTATTGGCCCAGCGGATATAGCTAAGAAAGTAGGACCATGGGAAGCTAAGGCAGATGCTTTTACTCGTGACGGTGGCGCCAATAGCACGATTTTAGTCGAAGCATCTAAAGATGCCGGATTTTCATGGTTCGCCCTATCTGCTTTAGAAGCTCAGGCGCCGACCACGCAATTGCAATTCAGAGTTACGCTGACCAGAACTTCTATTTCTGTCAAGACGCCGATGTTCGAAATTGTTCGGGCTAGGTTTTCAGTCATGAGAGATTTGGTATATGGTCTAGCCGGAGCGGTCAATGAGCCGGTCATTCGGGTAATACCTACCTGGGATCAGGAGCAGGAAACACGTCAGAATATTGGTGATAAGATGGAAAATGCCAATAAGCGTTTCTGGACGCTGCCGCTCACATTTTTTAATCTGCTGCTGTCCAAGGAAACACCGATGGCAAGGGTCATGGATGACTGTCTTGTTGAAGTCAGATATGGTGGCGAGATCGGGTTCAGATATGCTCTAAATGATTTTGCATACTCAGACACGTTTGGTAAGTTTACGCGCCAAGAGTTTGGTCTACGTAGGATCGCAGGTAGTCCAGGGCAATTACCTGGAGAGGTATACACGAAAGTATTTTAATATGATTATTATAGAGTTTTCTAATGTCAGTTAATGACCGCCAAGATATAGTGCAGCAAGCAACTGTTCCAGACAATCTGGATCAGGGACCACGATTTGGTACTGTTACCGAATTGGTGAAGGACGTGTTTGTATTAGAACTTAGACATTTTTTCAATACTGCATACACGCAAGTTCGTAATGGCGAACTTCCCAGAATAGACAAGTATTCGGTTGCGGTTGATGTGACAACCGATCCGCTTGAGACTGCTGTTAGTTTGATCAGAAGTTATCCAGACATCACTGAAGATATGCCTTTAATTGCCGTTTTGGCTACTACAGGCAGGAATATGCGTCTGAGCATTAGTGACCATCTTACATCTATAGTTGTGCCCAATGCTAAGGTGATCAGTAATGTGCATGGCTCATATGCACTTACCGACGGTATGACCCTAATAGTAGAATCTCAGCCCGATGGTGTTGTGTCAAGTATACGTCAGTCAACATTTAAATTTCCCGCATTCATGTTTCAAAATATCGCCGCAGCCACCGTGGATGAGATAGTGTCTGTCATCAATTTTCAGGCGCTGTATGTGACTGCCTACAAAGAAAATGTCGGTGGTGAGATCAGGTTAGCTATTAAGGCCGGCGGGCCGAATGGAACTCAATTTCCAAATAAGATAACTATTAAGACAGGTGGTACTGCCACAGCCATACTAGGATTTGCAGTAGATCAGACAGATCAGAATTATGGTGTGGGCAAGAAGGCAATGTTTAGACACCATACATGTTCAGATGTGACCATGGCCATAGAGGTGGTTGCAGAATCGGAAAATATTAGGACTGAGCTCACAGATTTGCTAGTTAGTTTTTTGACATATGTGTTGGCAGATCGCAAATATACATTTTATGGTCGTAGCACATATGATAGTACTATCCAAGATGAAACATATCAAATAATTATTCGCGATAATGAAATAAGCTTGTCTGGTGAATCAGAGATACCACGTCAAGGTGACATGCGTGATAAAATATATGTCAATCGCATAACTGTTCCAGTAACAGCGCTGCAATTTTCAGACCGTACCGCCACAAATGCTAATGGGTCTATTACAACGCCGTTGGTGCAATTACTTATTCAACCAAACGATAGTTTGCCAGAGCCTAACTAATTACTGGATGTGGCATGGGTCGGTATCATTTATCTATGCAGAACCACAAAGAGAAAGTATGCTCTAAATGTAATATTCCCAAAAATATTTCATGCTTTGGGAAAAGATCTAGTAGGAAATCGGGCGTGCGATCGGCCTGCAGGCAATGCGAAAGTTTGTATCAAAAGACTCCACAGGCTAAAGCGAGTAAAAGTCGCACATTTAGAAACAATGGTAGATATATACATGTCGTATTGGCTGCTAAGCGGCGTGGATTGGAGTGGACAATAACTAGAGAAGATTTCAACCGTTTGATGCTAGGTGTATGTACTTACTGTGGCGATTCTATAGCTGGCACCGGATCAAGTCTTGACAGAGTAGACAATACTAACGGCTACACACTAGATAATATTGTTCCATGTTGCAAAGATTGTAATTGGGCACGTAGTGACCGGTTTACTTATGCCGAGATGAAGACACTAATGGGTCCAGCAATACGTGAGATTAAATTATTACGTATGACAAACGCCGATGGAGTAATATAATATGTCTCTCGAAATAACCCAGTACACGGACCCCGGCGTCTATCAGGTAGAGCGGGTAGTGCCCGGCACCGCCAATGTTAGTTCAGTACCGTTAACCCTTACACTATTAGGCATAGCTAGTCGGAATAAGCGGGTAAGTAATGAGGCACTCACGCGCGGTCGTGTTTCTAATGAAGCTTTAACTGTAGGAGCAACTCCTGGAGCTCACACGTCGACGCTAATTAGTATTAGCAATCGTAAGAGCGCCCAGATGACGATTACTAAAGATGGGACTGCGCTAGATAGCACCCAAATAGTATATCTTGCACCATTTAAGGCGGGCAACACCCTTACAACTTTAGATTTTACCACTAACAATAAGATCGCTCTTTCGTTTGATGGTAAGACTGACGTAACCATTGCGATTACAACTGGTGGCGCCGATCTGACCACGATCACTGGCGGTCTAATTACCCAACGTCTGCTTGGTTTGACCATTGGTGCTGTTACCGCTGCTCAGATTGCCGATGGTATTAACAAGGCGCTTAATGGCGCATCATCTTTGGGATATGGTTCAGCATATGCTGCGGTCGCCACGGTTAATACAAACGTAGTAACTTTAACTTCACCGACTAACAATTCTGCTTCAGACTTGCGCTTGTTTGTTGCCTTCCCAGCAGCGCAGTCTCAGACTGTCGCTGTAATGGGCGGTTCGATGCCATTTCAGGCACCGACAGTAATCAACATCAACAACGCTTCTTACTCTTCCCTCTCAACCTATATTGCATCTTACGTTGCGACAAATACTGATGTTGACGTATTGGTTAACACAAACGTGCAAGCTATGGTACGGGTTGGTTCATTTGCTGGAGTTACATCATTTATCGAGAATGTTGACTACACCCGTTCTAGCTCGAACTTGGATTTCTCAATTGATGCTGCCTCAGTATTTACCTCAAGTGTCGCCTCTGCCACCAAAGATATAAGCACCAACGATTCATTCCTAATTTCACTAGATGGTCGCGCTTCAATCGCCATTGATCTAAACGCGCTCGCATCACCTCCTCCTGGCTACGCCAATCCAGGCTCTCCAGCTGCAGCCACCAATGCGGAAATTAATATTAATATAAACGCTATTTTAGCAAATAGCTCTGTATATGGACCGCGTTATGCTACTGTTGCGAGTGTTTCAGGCACACAGCTGGTATTAACTTCGCCAACTCAGGGCATCGCGAGCTTTGTCTCTATTGCAGCATCTCCTACGGTTAGTGCTGTAACAGCGCTATATGGTTTATCAGCGGGGCAACTACCATACACCCAAGCGGGCACCGGAGCTCGTCCATCCGCTGGCGCTATCTATTTTGCAAGCTACGATTACACCCGTCCATCTACCGACTACAATGCGCTCAAGAGATATTTCACTCCTGACCAGGTATACGCAGACGTTGGGTTCCCAAGTGCAACCAATACTCTAGCCTTAGCTGCTGGTATCGCATTTGAGAACAATGCTCCATCAGTAATTGTTTGTCAGGTAAATGACACCAGCTTTCCCGGCTCACCAACTCAAACTGAATTTTTGACTGCCCTCACCGCCACGAATTCATCTTCATCTGCAACCGACATTTGTTTGTTAACTACTGCATTGGCTTCGCAGGTTGATTTGTTAAACAACATCGTCAATCAAAATTCTCCAACAGAGAAAAATCCTCGGCGTGGTTGGTTTGGCATGGCACGTAACACCTTAGTCGGTGACAAAGACACTGCTGGTACATTCATCTATGCGTCAACTCGTACGCTTCAAGTTCCAGGCGATTCGCCCGGTCGTGGTCGTATGATTTTGGCGGCTCCAGCGAACGTGTCTCGTGATATTACGCTATCGGATGGGTCGGTTGTTAATGTTCTCTTGGACGGCACATACGTTGCCGCCGCTATTGCAGCGAAGATGACTTCGTTCAACAGTCCATCAGATACTTTAACACGCAAAAATATTTCTGGTTTCAAGATTGAGACTTTTCAGACATATCTCAAGCAAGAACGCGGGCTCTTGGCGAGCAATGGTTGTACCGTTGTTACGCAAGATGCGGGTCGTTTGGTTCTTCTTGATCCGATGTCTACTGAGGGTGGTGGTGGTAAGGCCATTCAGTTCCAAGAAATCTCTGCTTCAACACAAAAGGACTCGGTTGTTGTTGGTATCAATGAGTCGCTCAACGCAAATCTAGTTGGTGTTGTTCCATCCGACTTGGCCAACTTCATTCTAACTATCAAAGGATATCTTGGTGGAGTTATTCGTGCTTTGATCGCTCAAGGTGCAATCGCTCCATATAAGACTGACGCTGGCGTGACGCGCGATATTGATTTTTCTAAGGATATTCAGGTGTTTCAGGATGCGACTGACCCTACCAAATATAGCTTTAAATACTTCTTCAACCTGAGATACCCGGCGAAGCGGTTCTTTGGCGAGTACTCTGTTGACAACCCTTTCTTTGGCACCTAAGAATCGTTAGTAAGCTTTAATTAATTTACCGGTGACTCTCCTGTGTTATTTATTCACAGGAGATAACCGTGTCAAAAGAAACTCAAAAACAATTGTATGCTCAGCGTGTGGCTGCTGGACTTTGTACACGCTGTAGTAGCAAGGTTGAGATTGTCGGCAAGAAGAAGTGCGACACTTGTGCCACTTCTTATAGGTCGATGCGTAAAAAGATCAAAGATGCTGGCTTGTGTGGGCACTGTCTAAAGAATCCAATCGTTGATGGCTATAAATCATGTCAGACCTGCATTGACAATAGACGTGAAGAGTACGATAGTTCTGCAGAACAGACATATCGACATGACTTAAGAAATAGACATAAAGATGCTGGCTTATGCATCACCTGTGCCAATCCTCATAAGACAGATTCTGTTCAGTGTCAAGCCTGCATTGATGTAACAGTCACCAAAAATAGCCATAGGAGAATGGATCGGATTTTGAAGAAACTTTGTGTTATGTGCGGGAAAGGTACTCCCATTGATGGCAAGATTACCTGTGAATTGTGCATCGGCAAGAGTAAAGTACGGTATATTGCAGACATAGAACATCGCAGAGCCCAGGCCAGAATAAACTATCATTCTCGATACACAGCCCTCAAAGTCGCTGTGTACCACGCCTATGGTGATATGTGTAAATGTTGTAAATCTGTCGCAAATGAATCATTTACTCTTGATCACGTGAACAATGACGGAAATGCTCATCGTGACATATTGTCTACTAAAGGTGGGGAGACTATGTTACGTTGGATTCGCGACAATGATTTCCCATCGTCTATTCAGCTTTTGTGTGGCAATTGTCATCTTGCTAAGACCAGACAATTGCCATGTACGCATTTGCTGGCCGTTTCTAAGGCCAGCATTTAGAAAGTATTACCATTTTGATTTATTTCTAGGTGCCGTATCTGCAGTATTATCCTCTTGACCTACTCACCAAAGAGTTAAGAGATGCCTCCTACATACCCCAAAACACAGTATAATCCGCCAGATACGCTGGTTCGTACAAGCCACTCCTTAACCATCGTTGTTAATGGTAAGTCGATCGGTCTGATTAATGGTTGGAACCCCAATCAGACCCGCACTATCACGCCTATCTACGAATTGAATGCCGAAACATCGGGATTGGTTCTTGAAAACATTCCAGGCAATATGGGTGGATTGACTGTTTCTGTAAGTCGGTACGATATCTGGCCGACTAGAATGGAGGAGGTCTTTGGCACAGTTGATCTAACCATGTTGAGCAACCAACAGACGCCTTTCTCTGTTCAAGAAAGATGGAACTCGCCTACCGGTGGTCTAGAAGTATGGCAGTATGAAGGATGCTGGTTTTCTTCAATCGGAAGGTCATTCCGCAGTGATGACACCCGGATTGTTAACGTAAATGCTACACTATCGTACGTATTTCGTTCGAAGATCCAGGGTTTGTAAAAATTATTTACAACATCTGTTTTCATTACTGATAGCAATGTGATTACAATTATTAGCTAACCTCGGTTACTCTCCGAGAGGGCGGCTAAATGCGTATTAATAGTTACTCGGCACGTGACGCTCATTATACTCTAACAAGAGGATGATCCCATGGCTGACTATCAAGCAAAAAGAAGTCCCGTATTAGAGAACCTGCGCAAAGATCTTGCGAAGGGCTTTTTAGACGAATCTGTTGAAATTGCTGGGCATAAGTATAAGCTAACTACTCTCACTGAAGATGAAGAGACTTGGGCGGACACATATACCCGCACTAATAGTCCAGCATCTATGTTCTCTTCACGCCGCGCCCCGCGCCTAGCGGCGTCAATTAAAGAATTAGATGGTGTGTTGGTCCAGGATTTGTTTTTATTGCCTGACGATATGCCAGAACCAGTAAAGAAGCGATATAACGAAAATCCAATTGACAAGCGTTACTGGATTCGTGATCAGATGCTCATGTTCTTGCTGGAAGATGGCAATCGCAAGTATGTAACCGATCTCTACGAAGTCTTGAATCGTTTAGATGAGAAACGTGATTCAGCGGTTAAAGAAATCCCAAAAGCCTAGACGAGGATTATAGATTGGGCGTCCAGGCATATGTTTTGGCCAGGAAAGGCATTCTCGTCAGTAATCCCGACGTAAAGAATATGACTTGGACTCAGTGGATGTTTGAGTATCATGCCCTCAGACAAAAGGAAGAATCTTATTTTAAAATTGCGCATACGACTTTGCGCAAGACCATCGTTAGCACTCTCGGCCTCAACTTGTTACGTCCCACGACTGAAGATGGGGTGCCGAAGAAGGATGCCGATATGACCGAGGAAGAACGCGAGATGTATATGCCGCTAGTAGCATGGTGTGGCCGCGTTGAGATGCTAAAAGATGTACAAGAGCAATATGGTGCTGAGGCTGGGTTTGATAAGGCTGCAAATCCAGATGCCGAATACGAACAACAGATTGCCGCGATCGATGCTGGCGGTGACATGGAACCAATTGTGCAAATGGTTAGTGTAACCGGTAGGCCATCAGATCCCCGAATAGCTATCCAAGAAAAATTATTGGTACAACCTGTTGTAGATGTTAGTGGGAAGGTATAATGGCAAACGAGCACGAAGAACTGGCCAAAACTCTAAAAGAGATAGTTGATAGTCTTAAGAATGTTAGCCAATACGCCAAGGATCTATCTAGTGCAGTCGCCGCAGCCAATCGGCCAATGCAGCAGATGAATGATTATGCCAAGGCTATAAATGAAAATATGGAGAATGCGGTCAAGTCTGAAACAGAGTCGGTAAATCAACTTGAAGCTGCCAAGACGCGTTTAATCGACCAAAAAACTGAGACTGAAGCATTACGTGCAGCATTTATTGCTGTACAAGTAGAGCAGGGTAAGGTCTGGACCGAGGAAACTAAATCTGGTAAAGCAAGAAATGAAGCCTTAAAGGACACGGCGACTCTTTGGGAAAAAATTAAAAGAAATATTACTGAGGCACACACAGCTGACGAAGCAGGACGTGTCAAATCGTATACTTTTGGTACTCATAGCAACACAACGGCTCAGGCATTAACTGGAGCTCAAAATGTGGCCGGTGGACTATCTACAATTGTTAGCTCAATTAGCTCATTGATGCCAGTTGCTGGAGGTCTTGGTGGTCTTTTGGGTATGATGATGTATGGTAAAATGAAAGAGGCAGAATTTAATGCTCTTGGTCAGGTCGCCGCTCAGCAATTTGATCAGGTTGGTGGATATACAGATGCTTTTGCAGGACGCCTAACCGGACTTACTCGTAGATTATCGGTTGCAGGCATAGCCGCTAAAGAGGATATTGCTAAGGTTACGAGCGCAATGGTTGAAACCGGCCTGACTGCTAAAGACGCTGAGACTAAAATTCATGGGTTTACATCGGTCGCTGGCAATGACTTCTTGGCATTGACTTTATCGATGGACAAAGCGTTTGAAATGGCTGCCGGGACCGCCGCGAAATTCGGTGGCACATTGGTACGTGATTTTAATATGTCAACCGAGAGAGCCGCTGAAAATCTCGTGTTAATGGCGAAAGCGGCCCAGGATACTGGCGCCAATGTTGCTGTTTTCATGCAACAAACCATGGAAGCATCAAGTGCGTTGCGTTTATTGAATGCTAATCAAGAAGCGGTATTTAACACCCAAGCACGTGCCTCTAAGGCATATCAAAAGGGCGGCATCTTTGGTAGTTCATCAGCGGCAAATGAATATGCCGCTAAAGGCACTGGCGAGTTAACGGGAGCAATTGGCGGCGGCATGAACGAGGGCGTAAGAGCCATAATCGCTCAACGCATGTTTGGCGGCGATGCACTAGATGCCCTATATAAACTGCAAAGCCCTGTTGCGCGTGGTGGGAAAGAATTAGATGTAAACAATTTTATGCAAGAGATGGGCAAAATCATGAAAGATGCCGGTGTTCGCGGACAGGGTGCGCAATATAAATTTGCAGAGAGTGTATTTGGTATTGGTACAGCCGGCGTTGATGCCTTCATGAAGGCGATTGCAGAAACTGAGCAGCCGGGTGGTATGACAGACGAAACTAAAGCTAAAATATCTAAGGGGCTCTCAGGTGAAGGCAGTAAAATGAGTATGCTCATGAGAATAGTTGAAACCATAAAGGATGCTGTGGCCAACACTATGGTTGGTTTGCTCGGCATGGTTGTCAATGGCCTAAAGTTAGTATATCATGGACTCATGGCTGGATTTTATGATCTAAAATCGTCAAAAATATTCGGTGGCGGGGAATATGAAGCAGATCTAGCCAAGCGTCATCGCTCTAAAATGTCAGAAGCGGAGACTGGTGCTGGTAAAAGCTTTGATCTTGCTACTGCCGGATTTAATGAAGGGTCTGGCGCATTTAAGGAGGCACTATCTGCACTAGGTGGCGGCGGTTGGGCGCTCGCAGATTCTAAAGAAGACAAGGCAAGGTGGGCCGCAGAAACGACAGCAAGAGCGAAGATGAGCACCACAGAAAAGGCTGTAGATGCCTTAGATACTATTGTTACTGTCACTAACCCTGCTGCCTTAGCGGCGGCAGCTTTAACGCAAGCCGCCAAAGCGTTAATTAAGTTAGGTCAACACGAAGATGATAAATCAGATTCAGACAAAAACTATAGTGGCACCGAGAAGGTGAAATAATGGCTATACCAACAGCAGCACAGTTTTTGGAGCGAATAGTAACTCCAACAATCTCCGGTAACGGCCTTACACGTCGCATTCCATTTACGTTCACATCTACTGCTAGATTAATCCAATCTGGAAAATTGGCAACGCTCGGCAATGATTTTGCCGCAGCCCAGGCGCAAACAGATCAAGATAATGTATTAAAAACAATCGAGGAAGAGACTAGGCCAATTAGTACCACCTTTACAGCCGGCAAGGATTTACTATCTTCTATTCTTCCAACACAAGGTGTTTCGCCAGTAATTTCGATGGCCGTAAATCCGCATAGTGTTAAATGGACCCAACCTAAACGTTTTTCAAAGCGTGACACCATGGCTGGTTCGGTGTTTTTTCATTTCACAAACACCGCCGATCAAAACAATGATATCCTAGTATGTACATTTAGCGGACGCACAGGAAACATTAATACACATGTTAATCCGGTTGCGGCGTTGGACATTGGATCAAATCAAAAGTTACGTATCTGGCATGATCTATATCATCTCTCACGGGAAGGTTTACTACTAAATAAAGCAAATACTGGTGCAACAGTTCCAAAGGGCCTACGGAACGAATTTTTCATAGCTTATCGAACAACGTTAATGCCAGTACCGATCACATTAATTGGATTCTTTAATTCTGCACTGGAATTTACAGAGGACGCATCTGATCCATTTAATCGCATGTATTCATTTTCATTTACAGTCACAGACACCAGCCCCAAACTAGATGACTTAGCAGGTCAGCTAAGTTCTACACTTGTTGCCCAAAATATTGTGAGCACCTTCTTATAATGTCAGACACAACCAAAGAACAGGCGCGCTATGCATACCCACGCTATAAGGTATTTATATTTGGCGTTGAAGTGACAGATGACACAATTGGTATAACCATGAATGAGCATGATGGCGGAGCTCCAAACACCTGTCAGATAACATTGCTCAATGAATTTGATAAATATATTATAACAACAGATGATATGGCCGCCATATCTAAAATACCTGGTGGAATACTTAATATTCCATGGATGAAGGGCGCTCAATCTAACGGCCAAGGACCAATTAATACAGCTGACAAAAATTCGACCACCCCCACCATTACGTCGCCGCGTAAGGCTGCAATTTTGCAGACCAAGAATGTGGTAACTCAGAACGTATCTATAAGTGCTCGTAGTGGACCCACTGGTACGCCAATATCAGACACGAATTCGACAAACTATTATGGCACATCTATCAAGAGATATCCGATGGCAGATGGAGCCCCTATATTCAATTCGATGGATCCAGTGCGCGTCGCAATGCGTGACCCATTTGATCCAAGTAGGTGGTACTGGCATTTTAGCGGTTTTGTCTCCGACATGGTTGATAACACCAACGAAAACAACGTAAAGACATTAACAATTGTTGTCGAGGATCCCACCAAATTATTTAGATACACACGTGTGTTCTTAAATCCAGGCATCATTGATGCACAGGCAGCCATCACCCAAGAAGATCTACGTGCGCAAACATTTTTTGCGAATTTCTTACGCGGACTTACTTTACCGGAGATGTTTTTTACGCTATTCTTCGGCCCAGATAAAGCTGGGACTGAAAAAATTTTACAAAAGAATGTGTCGGCATCTGGTGAATCAAATTTGTCAACTAAGTTGCGTGGCATCGGACACTTCGCGCTAGATTCGTCATCTTATTTTCTTTTTGGTCCAGACGCGGAAACTGTTAAAGAAGGTGATGATAATGCCGAATCTGGTCTTATCGATATAAAGCCGCCAGTGAATCTTGGCAATGATCTACAGATCTGGCAATCATTGATTGACCATGAAGTACAGCCATCAGATTTATATACGATGGCAACAGAGGCGGATCGAGCTAGCAGTAACAATACGATCTTAGATCGCGGTGACTACATAACATCTAATGGCGGCAAACTTGACATTGAGGGTGTTATTGACTGGATAGGCACACATCCGCAAGATTATCTAGTGGATGGCGGTCGACTGATGATGCTGATTCCCAATAGTCTTGGAGCAGACAATCGTAAAATTGTGGTTGAAGATATTATTCAATCATATGCCATGAATAGCGAATGGCACTCAGCTGGCGAAATTATGCAGGAAACTGTAGATAGAATCCAGTTTATAATGTATGCCACACCCAAAGGTGATGTTGTAATTGAGCCTCCATTGTATGATTTTAATCCAAATGATTTCGGAATTGCTCAGATGTCGGCGGATAAATTGATTGACACATTGCCTAAATCGAAACCGGGCACGTCAAATGCTTCGACCGAATTAATAGCTGGCGAACGTATGTTTAGAGGTAATCCTCGTGGACCATATGGAACTAATTATGTAATACGAACGCGTGACACATATAATTGGGAATCAGCGTTCGTAGACGAAAAGGTGTATACCATGGCCATATGCCCACATTCAATCGTGCAACAGTGGGAGAGCGTGGGCAATACATCAATTATTGGCGACTTGGCCGTCGTGAAGCTTCTAGATTTAATACCACTATACGGAGTACGTCCTGTACCTATTGAGCCGCGAGGATTTCTTAATTCACGTGAGGGTGCGACATTGTTTGCCAGTATAACATTAAACAAACTTAATGCAGATTCACATACATGTAATATATCGCATGTACCGAATATTGCGCTATGGATAAATCGTCCGTTGTACGTTGAGGGCAGAAATTTCATAGGCACAACCAAACAATTAACACAGACAATAACTTGGGGTGCCAGCGGCGACATGTCGACCACTACTGATTTGTATGCGGTGCGCACCTGGAATGGTCAGGTCGCAAAAAATAATCCGACAGAACCTATATTTACAACCATAGGTGGTCAAGGGTCTAAACCTCTAGACTATTCCATATTATGGAAGAAGGCTGTTGTACCTGCAAAAGATAAGGGTGATGTTGCACGTAATAGTGATTTGTTGACGCCATTTACATTTTAAGAGTACACATGCCACACTATGGAAGACGAAATAACCCAACTGAACATAACATTGGCGATGTTATTGGTCAAAGACATGTTCTTGACCGAACAATTCGCGCGCAAGTACGTTCAGTAGACGCTGAAAACGGTGTCGTTATACTTATCTATGAAAATATGCCAGGCGGGGGTAAATATACAACCATTCAGCCGCTTTGGATGTCTTTCCCAGATACCAAGATAGGTAATCCTGCATGGGGTCGTTTCATACCTCAAGAAGGTGATCTGGTTCGTGTCTCGTTTGACTACGATGATCGTCCCGTTATTGTTGGTCATGATATTGCTGCCGAGTCGGCTAAAGTAGCTGACGGTCTTTCCGGTTGGCCTGCCATCAATGACCAATATAAAGTGTCAAAGGGGTCCAATGCTCCAAAATCCAAAGCGAAATTTGCCCAATTTATTCCACTTAAGCCGGGCGAGTATGATTTTATGTCTTCAGGTGGTGCATACATATATGGCAACAATCAAGGTCGCTTGTATATGGCTGGTGGCAATGTCTCCGTTACGTTAATTAAAAATGATTTAAGAATTGCTCAACGCGCACAACTGTTGTCACATTCCGCTGATCATTGTGAGTATCGGCTTGGGCAGGTACGTAGAACCGACGCATCTTCGCAACTTGATAAGACAATCTCAGCGGATTCAAACGGCGTGTATAAAGAGTTCTCAGTCGTTTTACGCAAGACCATTGATGCACAAACTAGCATGGATGTCTCAACATTTAAAATTGGAAATGTTGTAGCGGAAGATGGTAGTGTTATTGGTCCAACGAATCCATATAGATTTTTATATCAATCATTCGGAAGTTCCGGTTCGGAAGTTTGTAAGATGGCAATTGACAATCTTGGCAATTGGGATGTTCTCGCATCAAGTGATGCAACAATCGGCGTCACTTTTGATTTTAGCAGCGGTGATTGGACTACCAAATTTAAGACCGCAACTCATACCAATTCGTCTAAGACGTCAATTGATTCTCCAGATATAAATTTAGGCGCAGTTGATGCACCAGAAAAGTTAATCTTGGGTAATACGTATGGTAATGCTGAAAAAGATTATGTGTCTGACATGGCCACTCAGAACCAAAATGCGGTAACATCAACAGGCAACATAGCTAGCGCATTGCAAACATTCGCAATATCGGTCAGTGCGGCTACCGCACCAGCTGTCTCTTTACCAACGTTGATAGCGGCTATGAAAGGCATAGGTGTAGCCGCAACAGCGCTCCAAGTTGCTGTTGCTGCCGAAATACCTAATGACTCTCAAATATCATCACAGATTAGTCAGGTGGCGTCCACTTTCACTGATGCATATGATACATATTTATCTAAGATAAGTAAGACGAAATAATGGAGATAGTATGGCTTGTGGAATAGTTTGCGCTAAAGTGGTGTTCGCTCAGGTGCCCCCAGAAGCTTTGAAGGCAATTAAAGACGTGTGCGCAATTGCCAAACAATCATTGGCCACCCTCAAAATTGCCAAACAGGCCATGTCTATAAACATGGATGTTTCATTAATACCGCTCCAGGCCAAGAAGCAAATCTTGGAGGCGGTCATATCTACTGTCAGAGACAAGACACACGTAATTCCTGGAGAGCTCGTTTTACAATGCCCTCAGGTAGGTGCGATCAACACCCTACTCGAATCCTCTCTTATTGGAGCAATTGAGGGGGTGTCAAATATGATATTTGATATAGATCGTCTCGAATCCCTCAAGTTGGCGGTATCTGCTGACATAGAGCAGATAGATGTGGCGGTGGATTTTTTTACTGAGATAGTAGATTGTATTGAGGAAGTCTTAAATAGTTAGTAGATATATCTTCAATTGCAATCTAAGATAACTATTAAGTTACCCTAAGTTGGAGTGAATAGTGGCCCAAACATTTAAGATAGTTGACGGCGATTGGGTTGCAAATCCGGCCACGGGTAGGCCGGGACTTATTTCTGGCTCCGCCAAGCTTAAACAAGATATAAGTGAGTTTTTTACAATACAAGTTTTACCAAATGGATTCGGGTCAGGTCTTGAACAATTAGTTGGGGTAGTTGAAGTTAGTCCAGACATATTTACATCAATTACCGACAAGCAGATTAGAGAGGGGTTGAGCGTATTTGTCGGCCTAATACGATCTAATTCAACCATACCGAGGACTGCTGGTGAACGCATAGTCGGAATGTCAAATCTATTGGTATCTGCGGACCCGACCAATCCAACCACTTTCATATTTAGTGTAAATATAATTACTGAGAATGGCTTGTCCACTCAACATGTAAATTCAATTTCAGTGTCCTAAGGCGAATTATGACCATCTCACGTAAAACAGCTGACGAATACGCTCAAGAGATCAAAGATGCTATTAATTCGCGTAATGGCAGCTATGATACAGAGATAGGGCCAATTCCTGATTTAGCGATTGTGCCAATGTCTAGCGTATTTGAGTTGCAGAATGAACGTATTAGATCAGTTCAACAGCTACTATCTTTAATTAATGATGGTTCATTTTCCGACGCTGACTTAGATGATTTTATATTTAACGAACAATTGATTCGCTTGCCGGGGGCGAAAGCGCAGGTCACTTTAACTTTTTCAAGAGCCACAGTGCCGACATCGAATATAACAATTAAAGCCAACTATCCAGTTGGCACACTGCCAGATGAAGATACTGGTCAAGCATTTACGTTTTTGACTTTAACTAACACCACGCTTGTCGCAGCCAATGCACCTGCATATTTTAACAACACCAGTCAACGTTATGAGTTAAATGTCGCTGCCGAGGGTCTTGTCGGATCTCAATCTAGCAATGTGGGTCAGAATCGTATTACACGTCCTTTGCGCCCATTGGTTGGATTTGATAGTGTCACCAATCAGACGGTTGCCACCGGAGGTCGTGATCTTGAGACGAATGCTGAAGCCATAGATAGGTATTTCTTATCCTTAATGGGTACATCGCCAGATGTAGTTAATGGAATAAATAAAATTGTTCGCGACATCTTTACATCTGTCGTTGATTCTAATGTTGTTTTCGGAAACAATCCTCTTAACGTGAGATCTGCTGACGATGGCGGGGCCGTTGATGTGTATATCATAGGCAACACACCCTCTGCAGCCATAGACACAATTGTGTTTCCAGGTGTTGATCAAGTTATACCGCTTTTACATCAGCCAGTAAATAGCATTATTTCAGCTGGCTCGTTTATACAGGGCGTTGACTACGTCCTAGTTAAAGATATTAGTGGTAATAAAGGTAGTATACGCGCTGCAGATGGTATTAAATGGTTGCCGGGTGCAGCCGCACCAGTTGTTGGTGCGGTCGTCATTGTCACATATACCTATAATGTATTGGTACAGGTTTTGCAAGACGGATTCACAACTGATGATAAAAATGCTCCAGGTCGAGACATTTTATTTAAAGTAGCAGATCAAATTGATATTACGTTGGCTGCGAATATTAAGATTCGTCCTGGATTTGATGTACAGACGGTAGTTAATGCGTGTAGTAATGCCATTTTGAGCTTGATCAATAGCGATCTATTAGGCGCATCTGTTGAAGCGTCTGACATTCAAGCAGTTGTGAGAAGTTTTAGTAGTGTAGATAATTTCGTCATAACCAATTTGGCCAAGGTCGGTTTCACTGGGTTGGTTGATATTCCCATTGGACCCAATGAATATCCAAGAATAGCTACACCTGATCTGATTCTAACCCCGGTGTCATAATGGCTTCCTCTAGTGTACGCATAAATGGTTCTGCAACACCAATTGAGAATATTGTAATTGGTGCAACAGCTACACTTACCAATTTTAATGACACAGGTGCCACCACTTGGGCCTGGGTTATACTTTCCAAGCCTAACGGCTCTACTGCAACGATAGCTGCACCAACCGCATCAACAACCACGTTCACAGCCGATCTAGAAGGTACATATCTAATCCAATTGACAGTAAATGGATCATTAGTTAGCACTGCTGTTGCACGTGTATTAGCTTTGCACACTGGTATTAAAATATTAGGTCATAATGAAATTGATGAAGGTGATTCGGCCGGATTGAATGGATGGGCGCGACCGTCGCGCGATTCTGCGTTATTATTGGATAAGCGGCTTGGACTTGCAACTCGTAAAACTGTTAAATTTACAGGCGCAAATACTACAGGGCCACTACTATTAAAGATTACCGGGTCTGCAACATTAGGTAATGGTGACGCAGTGCCAACTGTAGATCTAGCTGCTAGTTTAGCTGGCTATGGTGCATTAGTCTTCTTTGACAAGACTGTTGGTATAAATGCCAATGATGTTGTTTCAGTCGTTGTGTCAGGATTCACTGATTTATTTACAAATCCTGACACACTTATATTAGAAGATAAGGTATATACGAGCTCCACACCTGGAGCTCTAACAAAAACGCAAGCATCCGACAACGCCGTGATTGTCGGATACTGTGCTATTGTGTCTGGCGGAAATGTTCGGTTGTGGTTCGGCGCTGGCCAAAAGGCAGGGGCTCAGGCTCTCACATTGTCAGCGTTTGGTTCTGCACCAGATGCCAAGGGTGCCACATTAACCGGATATGCACTTCAGTTGCAACCGACCGATGGAACGCACCCTGGTCTGGTATCACTTGCAGATCAAGTGATGGGTGGTGGCAATAAGACATTTGGTGGCGAGGTCATCTCCACATACGCAGGCGTTGGTGGTGCAGCCACAGGACACGCGAATTTCAGCGTACCCAACAACCCCGCCAACTCTTCGCCCGCACTGGCAAACTTCAACTCTGCACTTGAACTCGGTGGTAGGTATTACTCATCAGTATCTGACGGCAGCGCCTGCATTTATTTGGGCGCACTCTGCAACAAGACTGCCGGGCCGATCCTGACTGTGCTGAACAGTTATGGCGGGATCGGCGGGACGGAACACTCGGTTTGCGATGTGAATTGGAACGGCGATACAAAGATCGGCGGCTCACTCTACGTCGGGCAGTTGGGCGGTAGTTCAGGGCGCGTGATTTCCCCTGATTACCTCTACCTTGATGCGCTGAATACGCAGATCGTTGCTAATCACGGCTCGAACACCAACAATATTATTGAGTGGTATTCCGGGGTCGGGTTCACGCTCAAAGCAACGCTGTCTAACGCGGGCACGTTCGCCACGGCCATCGCCAGCGGTAGCGACGCGTTCAAGATGCTCGACGGGGCGCGGGTCAATTTCTCGACGGCCGATGCGAGTGCCTATCTGTACCGCTCAGCGGCGAACACGATCTCCACGCCCGGCGCGCTTACTGCCGACTCCGTCACTCTGGCCGCCGTGTCTGCAATCAATCTCGGCGCGACAAGTAGGATTATTTGGGGAGGCGGTAACTACATTTCGAACAACGCCGGGTCTGGCTGCCTAGCCAATACGTCGGGCTACGAATCGAGCATCGCCAGCGGTAGCAACGCGCTCAAGATGCTCGACGGTGCCCGGGTCAACTTCTCGACGGCCGATTCTGCCTGCTACATGTGGCGTGGTGCGGCTAACGAAATTCACTCTGCCGCGTTCCTCGTAGCCGATGGGGCGAGTTCTGGTTTCTGGGATAAGGCTGGTAACGGTTATTACGTAGACGCGGGAGGAACCAAGCGCCTTCACTACACCGGCACTCAGATCGCCGTTAACGGATCTTTCGTTATCGAAAACGGTGGCATGGACGTTGCGAACGCGCAAGACATTCGAATGCGGGACGGCGGAAAGCTGAACCTTTCAACGGCGGACGCGAATGCGTACTTTTACCGTTCTGCAGCAAACACGATCTCCACGCCCGGTTCCATGGTCGTTACCGGAACGATGGGAATCGGGCACACCCTGACGTTAACGGGCGGTGCACTGTCGCCGGTTTCACTGTCCGCGAACATTGACAGCAACTTCTTTTATTGCTCTACGTCGCTTCGCTCTAGCGTAAACATCTATGCCGACGGCAAGATCTACGGTGGGGTTGCATCCGGTTCAAACCAGTTCGAACTTAACTCCGGGGCTCGCCTCCACTTCGCGCCGGGAGAAAACGCCTATCTGTATCGTTCTGCTGTCGACACTATTACCACTCTCGGAGATTTTCGCGCAGCCAATTTAACCCTAACTGGTGGTGCTGTGGTCACTCCGACAGGAGCGTCCACGCTGGCTGGTGTTGCCTTGACAGCCACTAGCGGCGCAGGTGGTGCTGGTTCTGGAGTCACAGCTGGCGGCGTTGGTGGAGCGGTCAGCATTACGGCTGGCGCTGGCGGAGTTCAGGGGACTGGCGTCGGTGGGGCAGGTGGTGCGATTGCCATCACATCTGGTGCTGCCGGTGCTGCAGGCGGGGCAGCGGGCGGAGCCATGACTCTGCTCTCTGGAACAGGTGGGTCTTCCGATGCATCTCATGGTTCCAGCGCGGGCGGGCTCTTTACGATTGCTGGCGGAACAGGAGGTTCTGCAGCCGCAGGAGGTAACGGCAACGGTGGCGGCCCCGTCCTCGTAAGCGGTGGCACCGGAGGTTCCAATGATGCAGCCAATCACGGTGGCGGAACTGGTGGAGATCTTACTCTCAAATCTGGCAATGGAGGGCCGTTGAACGGAGGTGCTACAGGAAGCTCTGCTGGCGCTGTTTCTCTCGATGCCGGAGTGCTGACTGGTTCAGCAGCACGCGCCACCATTACTATCGGCGGGACCAATGCTGGGAATATAAAGCTTGGTGTGGTCGGACAGGTGTTCAGCATCTCCGCAATCCCGTCACTACCAGACTATACGGATGACAGCGCGAATACTGGTAGCCGTACTGTCAATAAGACCCAAGGCGTTAGCGCCTTTGCCACCGCCACTCAGACTATTACGATCACCAATTCGCTCTGCACCACCAATTCCATTGTCTATGGAGTTCTGCTTACTAATGACGGCACTACTGGAGCCCTTAAGTGCATCATTCCCGCGAGTGGCAGCTTCGAAATCCGCCTGACTTCCAATGCCAGTGGCACAGTGAAGGTAGCGTGGTTTATTATGAACCACAACTAAACAGTGGCGGACAAGATCATTTACATAACAAGCAGAGAGTTGACATAATATGACAGGATTTGGCGGATTTTCATACGGAGGTGGTCCATACGGTGGCATTCACATACCCGCGCCACCACCTGCACCTACATCTCTGCTTGTTCAGCCGTCAACAACTTTCATAGGGAATCCGATATTGGTAGCTAGTACCTCTGGAACTATTACAGACACGTCCAGAGATGATTCTTTTATCAGCGGATTCGATTCTTTAAAATGGTCTGAGACTATTGTTGGCACAGTTGACACAAGTGGGGCCAATGGCCTTACCATAGAATTGCATAAGAATGGGGCTAGTTCGCTTACGCTTACCAGCATAGATGCATATTTGAGTGGCGACATAAGTTTAGACTACGATTTATTGTCAGACTACATGTCTGACCAGCCTGTGGACGAAATTGTGTACGTTGGTCTACAGATGGCTTTCGTTGGCGGCAACACTTTTACAATTAAGCGCAAAATACATCCAGGATTTAATGGCCAATCGATACAAGCCGAATTTTTATCTGATGGAAATTTTGCCGGTGGCGCCAATGTTTTAACAACACAGTCGTCGGGGTCATTCAGATTAATTAAGCACAATAATGTTATTGCTGCCATACATGACGGCGAGTTAGTATTCTCCACGACTATTAATGCGACTAACAATTTCAGTGTTAAACTATTTAGCACGACCAATGGTCAAAATGGGTATTTAAAAGCAAGATATAAAGCCTATAGATCAACTACTGGTATATTATTTGGCACATCCCCTTTGGTCGATAGAACATTATCATCTACATCACGCATACTGGGTAATATTCCATATAGTTCAAGTATTGGTTTAGTAGATGTACAATCATTTAATCACAATGGCATAACAGGCGAACTTGTAGACGGATTCGAGTATCCATTAATACTTGGACAGGCATTATCTAATAATGCCGGTGTAAATGGTCACGTTCAAAATGATGTCAGCATAAGGTAAAATATGGCCCTAGAAAAAGTATATCAGTATCAATTTGACGATCTCGGTACACCACTGACAAACGCAGCCACAGTGTTAGATATAACAGGCAATGTTCTTTGGTACTGGAAAGCGTTTTTGATGTCGCAGATTCAAATGAAGACCCAAGCTGGCGCGACCGTAGCAATCGGCGCAGCAACCGGCAAGTGGGACATGGACTATTCATGTGACGGTCTTACGGCTGGCACTCCCGGCGATGGCGTAGACAGACTAGGCACGACAGTTTATCCCGGCAGTGCTATAGTTCCGGGCGCTGGTGGATTGTTTGTGTACGCAACGGCTGGTACTGCCCATTCGTGGTACGTGTTAAAACGAGTCATAGGTATATACACCCATCGGATTTTAGTAAGCTGGGAAGGATCCAATTCCTATCAGGCCCGTATCAGTTTTTCAAGGAACGCATTTGCTGGTGGCAGCGTAACGGCCCGTCCTACAAGTACGAACGAAGCTGTTCCGGCGCAAACATCAATTCAGGTCGGTAAAAGTTCTGGAGCGACCGCATTCAATAAGGGTCATGGTGCCTTGGCAGCGGATGGTTCTTTCTTCTTGAATATGAGTCAAGACGGATCTGGTAAATTCTTTCAGATGTTCAATTGGGGCCCGCTTACGGATATTCGCACCAACGACAGCCAAGGCTATCACTGCCGTATGTACGTCGAAGGAAATGACGCTGGAGCATCTTCGTTTGGTGTTCCCAACAATATTAATTATGGAGCAGGCAGACACTTTGACGGAAGCGTGTGTGGTCAGGTGGCTATTATCGCTCCACAACACAATGGTAGCGTCTACTCATTAGACGTTATTGATGCAACAAGCAATAATTATGCGGAATTTCCAATGTTCTTCAGAACTGAAGGTCCTTCTTCGTTTCGAGGACGTATTCAGGATTGGAAATGGGCCACCGCAACGCTGGCAGATGGAACATACGACCTGTTGGCTCCTTCAATTGACAGATACTCTGTTGGCGACACTACACGTCCTGCCCGCGCTGCTCCGGGTCTATAATCCATGGGTGGCGTTAATTTCGAAGGCATTGTAGTTCCTCTTCCGGAACCTACAGACATAAAAGGAGGGTTAGGTGCTCAGATTGAGTATGTACAGATCAGTGGTGGTAGCGTGGTGCCGACTCCGCCCGCCCCACCATGCATATGTCCCCAAATAATTGTTGTAAAAGGCGCGCTTCATGGAGGCAACTCATTCTCTCTACTTAATACAGGTATCAGTGTTTTAAGTCTTGTAGACATATTTAGCGGCGTCATCTTAGATGCGACTAAATGGATAAATGTGAGCAGTGGTGGTGCTGTGTCGGTAAATAACAATCTTATATTATCAACACCTTCCACTGGTGGTACTTCAGCCATACGCAGTATTGGCACTTGGCAAAATTTTGATGTGTCCGCCACCTACACAACCACCCAGAGTGTGACACAATTTTCTCCGTCTGCTGAGATCATATATTTTAGAATGTCAGCGCGGATCAATTCTACCAACTATTTCATCGTTGAACATTTGTGGGATCCAACACGTGGTGATACGCTGCGCACTAGCATAACAACTGCTGGTAGCACTTCGATTATATCGCGAGACTCGGTTAAATCGTCCGCCAGACTTCTACGACTTGTTAGGTACAATGGTCGTGTTAAGGCATATTCTGGAGCCAATTTGTTGGTTGATTATCGTGGCTGGCGTACCGACGATGTTCAAATAGAGATGTCTAACACTTGCACATCGTCACCAGCTAGCATTTCGACAACAGTGTCGACATTTATGCCTAAAGTTGTTGTTACTTTTGGTGACGAGATCTGTGCGTCAGCTGCTGAAATCTCCACTAGGATTATTGGTTCAACTCCAGCCGCTATTTTGCCTGGACTTGTCTCAGTTGTAGCCTGGGGAGCTAATTCATCACAGAGTTTGGGCAATATATTTGAGTATGTCGCACCGCTACAATTAACAGTTGCTTCTTCAACTAATGTGTCCATAGTTGTGAATAACGATGGTGTATTAAGAGATACTGGTCCAACAGTGGCTGGATTAAGGTTGTAAAATGACTATTAGTCTTGTAAATCGTTACAAGCAGATGTTGAGCACGATACCGAAAGGATCGTTTTATGATTCAGAGGGACAAGTCTTGCCTTTTCGTGGCGAGTCTCCATATGAACTTAGAATAACCACTGCCCAACCAAATAGGCAATATGGTGTTTTTATAAATGATCAATATACGACGCTGATCACTACCAATGCTCAAAGTGTTGCGTTAATTGTTACCAAGTTGACAAAGGGCCGTAATGACATCCGTCTAGTTGATTCTGTTGATCAAACTACTACTATCGCATATATTACGACTAGAGATTATGCAACAATCTTGGCTGCCGAAGCACAGGTTGTCGAAGGTATCGATACTGGAGTTGAGCAGGTTCTATTAGACTCTCATCTGGCCACGTCTTCGATTGGATTGATTGAGCAAGTGTTCGGCAAAACGGTAGAAACCGGTAATAATTTTGGTTATGATCTAGACACCTATCGAGAGTTGCTTGGTGAATTACGCACTGCATACAGATATTGGGGCGGCACGACTGAAGGTATAGCTCGGGCGGTACGCGGGTTTACACAAATCAGCCCGCTGGTCTATCCGGCTAGTTTTGGTCCGAGATGGATCTTAGGCAAGGACATACTCAGTCCGAAGAATAGCACGTCAAGCCGTACATATTACTCGACATCAGCACTTACAAATTTCAACGCCAACGGTGCTGGCGCAACATTGACATTCCAGAACACAAATGGTGTTGGCACTGGCATCCTGAAAAGATATTCTAGTGGTGGTTTTGGTGTTATCAAAAACCTAACATGGACTCCACCCAATGGTGTGGAAGGTGCGCAGGTAAATATTAGTGCAATTCTTGCAGCGCAACATGGATCAGCAACTTTGTATGGTGCTGACTATTTTGATCCTATTGTTGGGTTCCCAGGTCCATATAACATCATTGCGAGCCGCAATGATGTATTTACGCTAGATATTGACGGCCATGGTTTAATTGATATAACTTTGACTACTGGTGGAGCTCGTACTGCCGCGCAGATCGCAACTGATGTTAACACTGTTTTGGCCGCCGACCTTAGATATGGCGTTGGCTATAATGCCGTTGCTGACTCATACGATGCATTCACATCTGGCACTCCGATGATAAGACTCACTACGCCAAACGGTGCGTCTGGCGGGTTAATTAAGCTTATGCCGCGTACTGGCGCAGATGCAACGCAAACATTATTTGATCTGCCCATAATTCGTGGTGGGTTGGCAAATGATTATGCGATTGGGGCTACGTCGATAATCCTTGGCGCCACTACTGACATGACTTCATGGCCAAGTCCAACAGTAGATAATCCGATCAAGGTTGTAATGGGTGGCACGCTGTTTAATCCAACCGGCACACCAAGCACAACCACCACGATTACTGCCGCAGAGGTTGTTACGGTCACTGCTGTTGATCATGCATCTAAGACTCTTACACTACAGAATCCATTAACAATCGCACATAATCGTAGAGAACTGGCATATGTTCAGGGTGAATGGCCATATTTAAGAACAAGTGCGCATAATTCTCGCGGAGTTACAATAACGATTGGTAATGGCAATCTAGGTACGCTACCAGGCAATACGACCGATAACGTCGTAATTAGTGGAACAGGCGCTCCAGATGGTTGGATTGTAACGACTAATGCAGGCGCCGCAGTAACACCAACTCCATATGCAATGCATTCATATTTCGAACTTGACCGCGACGTGTCGTTTGATTTAAATGCAAACGGCATGGTCACTTTGCCAGTTCCAGACGAAATATTGAAGTACAAAGGATTTGATATTGATATTACGATTTGGGGTCGGATTGATGATCCGTCAAGAGCGGCTACACAATCAACCATAAATAGTATTGATCTATCGTTTGACAATCAAGTTTCTTATACGTCGGCTGCGCCAGTTGTCTCTGGTCCTGCTGTTAACTCAGAATGGCGTCCCCGGCAATATACAAGAGTTATACGTGTTCCCGTCGACGCAACTAAGATGTGGGTTCGAGTGAAACTAAGTGGTGCTGGTGTTGGCAATTTTACAATCCATAAAGTTCGTGTGACCGTTCCGGGTATCCATGACGGGCTATTTCTTGGCGATGGAACAATACCTCGTGGTGAAAGTAAAATTAAACAGGGTAACTTCATGTATGTGTGGAGTAATGATCAATTAAGCTCATATGAAGATGCATCTCTTGGTTTGACTAATGTAACACAGGTAAATCCAGGCCACATAGATAAAATTGCACCCACTCAGGCATGGCTTGAAAAATTTGATGTGTCTGAATACGATGGTAGCGGGAATGCTATAAATATAAAAGGCGTTTTTACCGAGACAGATATCATAGCTGGCATATCTACTAATTTGGATCTGGTATTAAGAACACCCCCGCGTTTTAGCCATCTTAAGCCTCATTTGCTCAATGACACCACACAAACTGTTGTGTTTAATCCAACTCCCGCATACACTGGAACACTTACGATCGCGTCAAATCAAGACATTACGACTTCAATATTGACGCAGGATGGCGTTCCATTAACCAAAGATACTTGGCAGTACAATAGTTCAACACAAATTGAATTGTTAATTCCACCATCACCATCCAGTGTATATTCATTTACATATGAAGCATTGTTGCGATTTGAAAGCACATCAATTGACTTAGGAACAACATATGCCAACTATATTTGGTTTGTTGACTATGATGTTTGGCAACGCCCTGAGATCAAACCGACTATAGTGTCGATTACATCTGGTATCCAATTTGATGTATCCGGCATTGCATCGCTTGATGAACGTTCGATACAGGACAAATCGTCAGCTGCGCTTATAGAAGATACTGGTTTAACTCAGCGCATCATACCATCTAGTCAATGGAATTTTTTAGATGCGTCGCGAATACAGATAGATCTGGGTGTATTTAACACTCAAAATATATATTCATTTAGATATATGTCAGAGACAAATCATCCAGATACGGATGTTATCGTTAAGGTTGAGCACAAAGCAGCTGCCACAGGCGGTGCGTTGGGTGCTGCAACATATTCAGAAATTGTACACAATCAAGTAATTGATGGATCTTTAAGATATCACCAAATGCGTGTAACATTATCAGGTGTACGCGATATCAGAGATGCAAGAATTCAATCATTGGTATTAAAAGGACTAAATGCATTCGGTATCGGTGGCACTATTCCGGTGCTGAGGCCATAAATAATTATTATTATTATAACCTAATATAAATATATTAGAGGACACACATGGCAAATAGAAGCGTATACAATGAAGGCGTCGAAGTTCATCAGCGTCATCTGCAGAACACAGAGGCTCAAAGAGCAGCCGGCGATAATCAGATCTTATCTGACATAACATCACGTGGTGTTATGTCAGGACTTGGCGTCACGGTCGGTGGCACTAATACCCGTATTAGTATTGATGCAGGCACTGCCTATGCGCCAAATGGCGAATATATGTCTTTGGCGGCTGGGCAGACTAATGTACAGTTAGCCAGCGATACCTTAGGTGTTATTAATTATGTTCTATTGGTGTATGATGAGACATATTCGTCAACTGAGTCCCATGAAACAGATGGCACAACTTTAAATACTAAAGCGACTGTGTCTCCACGGATCGCAGTACTAACCGCTACCGCATACAATGCTTTGACTGCGAGCGATCCAGTTTTATCCAACAATGATCGTAATAGATCGGTGGTGTTGGCCAGAGTAACTGCAAATGGTCCAGCCGTTCCCTTAACGATCGGTTCCATTGAGCTACCATCATTACAGCCAGCGGCATTAACGTCAGGACAACCAGTGAATATAACTGGTATAACGATCATTTCTGTTGACTCACAAACCGCCCCCGGCACAGGTACACTAACTTACGCGTTTGGAGCTCAAACATTAACATGGGCAGCCCCCGGCGATTCTGCCGGTGCGACCGTACCATTGCTTACTAGTACCACATATATAATTACTTCGACCAATGGTCGTACCATCTTAGTAAGAGTTTCATTTTCGACGTTGCCTGGATCAAATAAGAGCGATTCAATCTTAATCACTAATATATATGCTCAAAACATAGTCCGTCAAACAGCATTAGATGCTCAACACCGTTCCATGCTTGGAACTGGCGAACCTACACCACACAATCCGCATGGCATGACGTTGGCCGATTTGGCACCGGGCCAACAAACCGCTGTTGAAGAGCACCAAGATGTTATGCATCATAATGGTCTTGCGCGATTTAACAATGTTAACACACTAAAATTAATAGTTAACACAGCCCCAGCGCCCGACACATTGTCTGTAACCAATTTTACAGCCGGTGATTATGCATACGTAAATGGATTCAAAATAACAACTCTGGTTAGCTCCCCAACTGTTGTTTTCGACGCACCAGAAGGCACGCAAGTGTCGACATGGGGTATCTATCTTAACCAGGATGGAACTATCCTAAAGACCAAGCGTACGTCATTTGCTGGGACTGTGTTGTTTGATAAACTTCAAATAGTCAATATGTCTGACGGCATGCCAGCAGGTAGCACTACCATTACGTGGACCAATACTGGTCTAATCGACGCGGGCGGCCAAACAATTGCTGCGCCTACTGTTGATTCTGTTGTTCGTCTAGATATTGGTGACTCTGTCAACTGGCTCGATTGTTATGTTAAAGGCGGGGCGACTCCCGGTGGCACTCAGACCGACACAGTCACTAGATCGATAGAGCCAGTGGTGGAAGAAAACATTCTATTGGGATATGTGCAATGGAGTGGATCAGCTTCTGGTTTCTTGGGTTACGGGTTTGGAATTGCTTCAGCAGGCAATCTAACAATAGATCGTAGACCGTTTGGCACATTAGGCTCTGCTGAAATGGCAGATGAGGCTGGGTATACTTCTCCAAGCGATATTGCCCATGTGTTATTTGGTGATGGCATTGCTCCTCACACGCAGGGTGTTGACTATAGTCCTGTTGGGCAATTGTCTGCCCAAACGGCGGTGGTCAATCAATTTAAGTTAAGTACGGTAACAACCGGTAACGCGACATTAACTGGTGGCATTGCATATATAGATGGAAAAGAGTTGAAAATGCCTGCGACCACATTTGCCGGCATTAGTGCAGGTGGCACTACCAGATTTTGGATTGACCACACTGGCGCATATCAGGCAACTATTAATTCATGGGATGGCATAATTGGTTCTCAAGCTGGCCAATCAATAATACGTATTGCCGATGTGATAACTAATGGGTCTGCTACTGAGACAAGTCGTGTTGACCGTCGTGTTTATGTCGGCGCCAAACACGATGTTGAGGGCGGTGTCTTAGGTCTAGATAGAGACAGACGCGCGGTCGTTACCACTCAACCGGCGACTGCGGTGGGTGGCTCGGCTTTAACTGTCCAGGCGTTAGGCACCAATGTGAATGGTGTCACAGCAATTGTGTTTGGCACTGGTATTGGTCTGACCGCTTTTGGTGGTGGAACTGGTGGAAACGCCATAAAGGGCCAGGGTCTTTTTACCGGCAGTGTTGGTGGTGAATTCATTGGTGGTCCGGGCGGAAATGCTGTTATTGCGACCGGGAATGCGAGTGGGTCTGGAGCGTTTGTTCTCGGTGGTACGACGGATGGCTCCGCTGGCCTAACCGCCACATCGTTAGCAACGAATGGGAATGGCGCACGTATCGATGGTACTGGCACTGGTTATGGTGCTCAGATACAGAGTGGAACAGGCGCAATAGGCGATGCGGCAATAATTCGCGCCGTCTCTACAAACGGAAATGGTGCAAAATGTATTGGCACTGGTACAGGCGCAGGTGTGTGGGCGCAAGGCGCAACAACGGCGCAGATGGTCGCAAAAGTAGACGGCTGGGCAGATTTTAATGGCGCAACCAATCCTGCTCCAAATAGCGCCGTTGTAGCAGGTAATACTATTACACCGATGAACATTTGTAAGGCGTGGGGTGAGATTGTGTGTGGCAGCGCCATACCAGTTCTAGCCGGCATCAATGATGGATTCAATATTGATACCGCCTCGTGCATATTTTTAGATCCAAATACGGCGCGTATAGTATTTAAAAATCCAATGGCTGCCGCGAGCTATTCTGTTAATGTTCAGGCAAAATATCATGGCGCTGTGTTTATTGCGGTGCCGCTTGGAACTTCTAGCACAAGTTTTGACTTTATAGTGTACGACACTTCTTTCAATCTGAAATTGATAGACGTCACTGGCACAAATTATCATGTATATTTCCAGGTCTTCGCGAGGCAATAAGACATGATAATTACTCCAATTGATGCGTGGAAAGAAGTTGTTCCGGCGGTCGTTAATACGCCCGGCACACGTAATTCAGCATTATATTGTGATGTAATTAAGCAGTTTGACGTTGTCAATAATGTCAGATATAAACCAAGTAAGCTTGGATTTGGCGAGACTTATTGCAACATTTTTCTTTGGGACTGTACCAAAGCGTTAGAATGTGAGATTCCGCATTGGGTTGATACATTCGGCAATCGTGTTGATGTTGGTAAGGGTAAGGAAAATAATGCCAACGCACTGGTCGATTGGCTTATTGGAAAAGGATTTAACGATCTTGGGTGGATGGCCGTTTCTGACAACACAGCTATAAAAAGAGCAAGTTACGGCTTCCCTACCGTGGTCGTTTGGAAGAACCCAGGCGGCATTGGACACGTTGCGATGGTGATGCCTTCTACTTCTGGCGTTCGGATATCGCAAGCGGGAGGCACTAATTTGTATGATAGCGAGCTCGTTCATGGGTTTGGACATATTCAACCCTTGAAGTTTTTCACACACGAATAGTCGACTAAATTACTTATACTCATCTTCGCAGTAGAATATAATACAACCGAGACGCACACGAGTTATGAAGTTAAAACTAAACTATGACAAAATATACACGTCCATTACCTAATATAGAAGTAGTAATACAAGATATCGAAGATGCGCTAGCAGCAAGTCAAAAGAGCAGAAATTCATTTACCCTAGATAACTACAAGAAATTTGGTGGTCTGTTCGATGGCCGCTCATTACGCAGATATGGTGGATTTGAATTTCTCAAGCGGAATAGCAATCTCGATTACAGTGGCGACGAGCCGATTATGCGCTCCACCACAACTGAATTGAAGAAGGTGTTATTTATACCAGACTGTCATGTACCCTATCATGACGCTAAGGCATGGAACCTTATGATGGCGGCGGCACGTGAATTTGAGCCGGATACGATCGTCATTCTAGGCGACTTTGCGGACTTTTACGCGGTCAGCGCGTATGAGAAGGACCCCCGGCGCCCCAATGATCTGTCTGATGAACTCGCGATCGTAGAAGAAAAACTCGACGAGCTAGACGCTCTGGGCGCGTCGAAAAAGATTTATATTTGTGGGAATCACGAGGACCGTCTCGAAAGGTATCTAATTTCCCGCGCTCCAGCACTCTTTGGCAGTGTGACCATCCCAGCCACTCTACATCTTGCAGAACGCGGCTGGCAGTTCATACAATATAAGAGATCATTTAAGCTTGGCAAGTTACATTTAACCCACGACACTGGGACTGCTGGCATTAACGCTCATCGTCAATCAATGGCTGCATTCCAAGGCAGTGTAATCATTGGTCACACACACCGCATGGAAGTATCGGTCTTGGGTAATGCCGCTGGTGCACCGCAAATTGGTGCAATGTTTGGTTGGTTGGGCGATTTTGACAAGGTTGATTATATGCATGCGATCAAAGCCCGTAGAGATTGGGTCCACGGATTCGGCATCGGCTATCAAGAATCGAACGGTGTTATTCATCTACAACCTATTCCGATCGTCGAAGGTACTTGCGTAGTAAACGGCAAGCTTATTCGCTAACTATTGAGCGATCATGTTGTTTGCTGAGCAGGCTGCTAGACGACCCACCCATGGACTTAGGCAGCCTGTCATCAAAGTAGTCAAAGTAGCTGGTAGTAGGCGCATATTGGGCGTGATGATTACTACATCGCCGTCCTGAATAATACCTCTACAACTACATGGACACTTTGGATCTGGAATAAGACCCTTTTGTTCACAGCGGAATGTGCCGATATCGCATGAGAATAGTTGCTCACCACTACATGGCGAAATGTGCCAGTCAGGAGCGACTTTAATTGTCATGCAGGATTTAATAGCCGGATCTATGATTCTGGTATAGCACTCGCCTTGGATAAATTCTTCCTCGCTGAAGCCGCCGTCAGCGATAGCCAATACACATTCAGAAACATTGCGAACTGTCTGGTCAATCCGTCCGAGGTCGAGCTCGTGTTTAGGATCATCTATGCCTATTGCATAGATGGGTGTGCGAGTTGTTACGGATATTGTATAAGATGTAAAATTACTGAATCCATAGTCAGTGTAACAAGTATCATGTCCTGGGCAATTAGTTAAAAATACTAGTGCGCACCAAGCCCACAACCTTTCTCGATGTGATATAATGGCATATTTTGTAGACAATATGCAAATGATTCTTGCTTACACACCTCTCTGGCAATTTGATCGTTGCCAGCCCGGTTTAGACACCACATCAATCGTGTCTCTGCACTACGTCTGATTCCACTTATGTCGGTGGCGGCACAGTCACAACAAAGAATGACCGCCCCCAATACACCTGCTAATGCAACTGTTCTAATACTCATGTTCGCCAATTTTTCCAGGTGGTGTGAGCACCTTTAAGGGCAACCAACTGTCGCTTGGCCACCCGCTGACCATTACCGCCACATCCTACACAATCTTTGTGTCCGGAATATTCAGTACCGAGCCATGTTTCTCCGGTACCTTCGCAATCATTGCATTTGCCCTCACACTTTGGACAGACTACAATACGAGTGTCAAATTCGGTCAGGGGCACCGACTCTTCAAATACGTTTCCACAATCGGCATTAGTACAGCTGAAATCATAAACTGGCAAGTTGTGTCTCCTTGGGCAAGTCAACTTCTTCGACCACAGCAAGTTTCAGCAATTCGGCGCTCACTGC
Organism: Actinomycetes bacterium; assembly: GCA_025354785.1. Lineage (GTDB taxonomy): Bacteria > Actinomycetota > Actinomycetes > Nanopelagicales > Nanopelagicaceae > QYPT01. The sequence continues at coordinate 38,983 of JANXME010000184.1, forward strand.
TTCGTTATAGTTACCTAGATTCTTGAGTGTCGCGTCGCCTTCTATGCCCTTAAGTTTGCCCCAGCTACGAATAACCAGATCTTGAATTAATTCTTGCGCAGCCTTTTCAGCAAACCAACGAATGACCGTGCCACGGTCGACAACAGCTTCGCCATTCAGTAGCTTGCCATCTGCAAATTTAGCTACCAATTCTTCTTCTGTACTTGTATATGTGCGTGCTTCTCGATAAAGGTCTTGACCCTTCAGGCGCAGCCACTCAATCGGCAACGGCTCTACGTCAATTACCCCTGGGTTCGCTAGTGCATTTAGAATCTGCATGCGTTTGGTCTTCTCCCGCACTTCTATAATCTTCTTCTTCAACCCAACCGCTAAGGTTTGTTTGAAGATCTCTAAGGTGTCGTATCCATTGGTTTTGGCGAGATCGTCGTCGATCTTGGGCTGATCCAGACGCAATACTTGTTGGATTTTAAATTCTGCAGAAACAGTTTTGCCTGCATCAGCACCAAATTTATCGTTAAGTGTCATAACTATCGATCTCACGTCGCCCTTTACAGCCCCCAATAAGACATCCACGAGCTCTGGTTGTTTTAATTCCTCATGTGCAATCAACCATTTTTGCATAGTAAAGCATCCGAGGGGCCATCTTTCTAACGACTTATCTGGCTTTACTATGGCGGATTGTCCATCAACAACAGCAACACAACCTAGTTCTACTTTGGCGTCGTCTGGCAACGGAACCAAGATCGTCGATTCAGCCTGTTTACGTCGAAGGTCTTCTTCAACCAAAAGTTCGATTAGGTTTGGTGGTTCCTTTGCGATCTTGATCACCAAAGGTTCGTCAATTCCAGGCTTCTTCTTCCATGATATACTCGGTTCCAAAAATACTGAGGCAGATACTGTAATACTACCAGTTGATTCATTCTCTCGCATGCCTACACTATTAAAGGCGATGGCTTGCTTCTCCTGGGTCGCCAAATAATTTTCCACTGTTTGAGTTAGAACTGGGGCATAGAAGACATCTGCGCCGCCAGCAACTTTCACAACACGCTTACGTGTCACCTTACGGAATCCACCCTTTAACGCCGCCTGGGTTAGATGATTTGGTAGTATGTCTTTGACTTCATTCCAATACTTGTCAAATAGAGGCGTTAATTCAGTCTTTGAAATATTGACATCAATAGAATATGCCGTAGCTTGCTGCTTCATTTCACCAGTGATTGTCATTTAGTATCCAAAGTGCTCATGTGATTATGTTTAGTGACTGTCCAGATCTGATCGAATTTAACTTGATGTTTTATATGGTCGTTATGTGTGACGATAAATATACTACTCTTGCCGTTCGTACGCATGTAGTCCAAATAATTGAACACATTGCCTGTATTGTATTCATCCAGTGGACCAAAAATTTCGTCTAAGCACATGATATTGACGCCTGCCCCACATTGAGAGGCAAGCTGCCAGAATGCACCGATAAAGGCGAGCGTGATCTGTTGACGTTCTCCACCGCTATATAATGCGAACGGAACCTCGTGTTTGTGTCCTTCCCGTACAACAATTTGCAAGTCTGATGCCAATTCACCATCCGCTTTTTCGCGATACTGAGAAACCCAGACCTTTACACTGCCATCTGATATGATATCTATATATTTATCTAGTGATTGGTTTAGTATGGATAGAACATTATCTAACTTAAATGCTTTGATGCCTTTATCGCCAAATAGACGCTCTAATACTCGCATGTGCTTAACTTCATATTCTGCAGCATGTATTTTATCTTGCGTAAGGCTAACTACTGTATTGTAGTCGTCATATCTTTTGGCCGATGCTTCCCAGTTTTTAAGCTCAAGCTCTTTAGACGACTTTTGAGCTAATAATGCCAATCTTTGTTGTTCAACCCCATACTGTATTGAATCTGGGCGTGTCCCCAATACATCATCTTTCTTCTGCAACAATCCAAGTCGAGCATTACAGTCTGCTATATCTTGACGATATACTTTCATTAATTCTAATAACGGAGCTACGTCATCACTATTCTTTTTAGCCCTGAGATCTAATTTTAGCAAGACATCTGTTTCGCAATCTTTGACAATTATCTCAAGTTTATTTTTATTAGATTGTATTCTTTCGGCCAGCGATGTAAGCTCCATGTTGATCAATTCTCTGTGGCGTAGTATATGTTCTATAGTTACATTGGTGCGACATCTAGAACATTTGCCAGCGCCAACCATAAGCTGTTCTAGATCAAATCTACGAGCAATGGTTTGCCCATTTAACTCGGCAATTTCAGTTTCATATTGAACAATGGCGTATGGACGTGGCTCTTGACGTATCAGATCGCAATCTTGTGAGTATGTTCCATACAATGTATCCAACATGGTTTGTGTCTTGAGTAGATTTTGGTCTGTTGCTCTAATATTATTAATTACTTCTGTAACATCCAATTTAATGGCATATTTGTCAGCGTCCCAGTTCTTCTGCAATATACTAATTGACGTAAGCTTGATGTCACAATTTGACATCTGCAGATCTAATGAATCAATGGACGATTGAAGTAATGTTTGGTCTTGACTATTGGGTTTGGTAAATGTTATTTGGCCTAAACCATCGAGTTTAGATTCCAGACGCGATAATTCCGACTCAGCAGTAGATATGTCTTCGCGAATTTTCACTATACGTGTATCCCATGCTTTTAGATCGCTTAGTTCGGCAATAACTTGCATGCGCTCTTTATGCGCGCCACCTATAAATCTTAATGTTTGCTGTTGGGCTAAGTATGCTACGGACATAAATTGTTCATAGTCCATGTCGATTATGTCCAATATCTTTTTGCGCGTGGCTTTTAGATCGAGTCTGACATCACCAACTCCGCGATTCGAGCTTCGTTCATCGATCCAGATATTTTCATTCCAGCGTTCAAGATATACATCAGTACCACTTAGACGTAGGCCAGAATTGTGCATTTCAGATGGTCCACCGTCGTCACCTGACAATTTTTCGTCTGGATATTTGTCAGTTTTGCGCCATTTTCGCGCATCTGTTATACGCCATTTAGCGCCATTTTTGTCTAAAAGTACGAGTTGACCAAAATATTTACCAAGAAATTCATTGATAACTTTATCGGCGCCACAACCAGACGGGTTTTCACCAAATAGTATGTGGCATATAGCATGAAATAAGCTCGATTTGCCGCTTCCATTACTGTTTCCGTTGCGATCCAGATTGACACCCTCTAACAACACGGACCCCTGCTTGTCTAGCTGAATGGTCTTATGTATGCCATAGCTAAACAAGCCACTTGGATTGATACTTATTATTTTAAACATTGGAGATGTATTTTAATCCGAGTTTTTCAACATATGCCACATCCACCTTATCCATGTCGCCAGACTTGGTTGCCAGGAATGTCTTCCATTCATCTGCGTCGGACATGGGTCCAGATGTGTTTGGCGCGCTAACAGTAGTATCGTAACTGAGCTTTATGTCTATCGTGCGCGCTTTAGCGCTTGCCGTCAGTTTAGTTTTCCATTGGTCTAAATCGAGATCGTTTAGAAGATCACTAGGTCCGAATATGGTCAATTTGATTATATTGTCCGCCCAATCGTCAATACCTTCAGTGGCGGCAAATATCAATTGTTCGATTGTGTCAGCTTTCCAGCTAACCTTCATAAATCTTGGTGCGACAGTATGCGCAAGACTATGCGCGGTAATTGTTGTACTGGCCGCATCACCTAGTTTAGATAGTGAACCCCACATATATCCACGATCAGAGCCTTCATCGCCCCAATTGTGTTGCATTGGCGCTCCTATATAATACCCTTCGCAATCGCTGAGTCCAACGATCTTTTGGTATTTATGATTATCCCCCGCCAATACCAGATCAAATCCTTTTTTGTCAAAAGAAGAAACAGAGAGGCCCTCTTGTGCCTGCGTCCCGTTGTGATACCATGATCCAAGAATGATGCCGTGAAATACGCATATGTTCCAATCAGCATCTGGAGATATTACAAAATCTTTTGGTTCATGTCCAGCCGGTACAGCATGTATGTCTACTATATTTCCAGTTTTGGTTTCTAGACGATATACTTTACGCTGGTCCATTATGGTTATGTTTGGTAGGTCTTTGGAGTACATACCCACATGGCTCATTGTGTGCATTTTGAAATCATTCTTAGTTAGACGGTCATGGTTGCCTACTAATGCATAGAATGGTATGCCTGATTCAGATATCTTTTTGAGCATTGTGTCAGACATAAGCGCAGCCTCATACATTGGATTGCGACTCATGTAGCGGTCACCGCCAAATAGTATAAAGTCTGCACCAAGCCTGATAGCACTATCTAGAATTTGTTCCTCGACAGCAGCAACATCCTCTAGTCTAACGCCATTAGTATAATGATGATAATGTATGTCTGAATATGCTATGAAATACAAGGAATTCATTCAATGCCTTCAGTCGTTTTAATCAAATGAGGCTTCACTATCAATTTGTTGTCTAATGGCAATGCATTTAATACGATATTGAAACCACCATCACCGTTCTTATGTGGGAAAGCTCTACCAATCTTAAGCCAAAAATCTGGCTTATCTTTCGTTTCAATAACGGTGAATACGTCCATAAATTCCGTAGCCATACACACCTATTTGTTTAAATTTTGCTGTTTGATGTCCTGTGCTTTACGCCAGTCAATTCCCCAACATAAAGTCTCGAACACTTCTTGGCGTAGACCTTTACCACCATTTTCGATAAAAGCAGTCAATATGTTATTTACGCAATAGTCCCTCAAGTCTGTGAGAGGAGTATTCACTAGATCGACCGTGCCGTCTTTTGCAAATTTGAGCATATTATTTGTTCAAGTTCATATTGATCATTTCGCGGCGAACTGTGATATAGTAGTCGCAATTTGGACACTCAATCGTTACGTCGCCGCCATTATGCTTCTGTTTAACATACATATAATGATCGTCGCCGGAACAAGTTGTGCACTTGTTGGCCGTCATTGTGTAGTATTTGCGGCCCTTCACAACAACTTTACGCTCATCGCCAACTAAGTCGCCCATCGGGATATTGTCACTCATTCTTCCACCTCGTCCATGTTAAAATTCTTAAGCATATCTCTGTAGCTTTTGCTGTTTTCTATTAGCTTTAATGTAATAGATATATCTTTAGTAGTATTAATTACCTTAGGCAGTAATGCGGTTACACTTCCGCTAATAGTTGCATCGCCTATATATTCCATATTACTCATTATTTGATGTACATTGTCTAATGTTGACATGTAGGAGCGTAATTTGCGTACTGTGTCTAAAATGTCTGCGTCTGTAATGTTGTTCATATTATAGTGACAGCATGAAGTGTGCACGTCCACAGCGGTTAAGCTCCTGGACTTGCTCGGGTTTAATGTAGGCGTTGTCTTTGAGTAATACAGCATGTCCTCTGTTTAGCATCTTATCTGAGATACTGGATGCTGTTGTATTGAGCATGGTCAGAATACGATTTGCAGTGGGCATATCTTCTGCATAAAAAGCGTTGATTGGAACTCCACTTATTGCATTGATTGGTAGAATTGAGTTGACATTTAATTGATTACCACCTGCCCAGAACTTGTCTTCCTTGATAACCCCTGACATAATAGCTAGTTGTCCGTCGATTAGACTAGGATATATTGAAGCCGCTAGCGGACTCCACACCATCTGTGTAAAACTACCCATTTGATCGCCATACTTTAATTGTAAATAGGGATTTCCATTGGCGGCGGTTTTCATTATCTTAGATTCAATTAATCCAAGCACAATGGCATGTGAGCCGACTTGTTGCTCATTCATTTGGCTTGGTGTAATAAAATTTATATTGGGGAATAAGTTAAATAATGCCTGATACTGCAATACAGGATGCGAAGAGATGTAGAAATTGAGCACCGCCCTCTCTAGATCTAACTTTTCTTGTTCAGTGTAGTCACTCAGCGCGGGTGCTACCATAGACTCAACTTCTAGCCTTATCTCGTCAGGTGGCATTTTATCTTCAAATTTTTTAATAATCTTTTGCATTAGCTCGCAGTTGTCAATCTTGGTGCGCATATCATATTGTTTATCCCAATTGAATGCGCCAGATTTAACTAGATTTTCTTTTACTAATTTGTTGACGCGCCCATGTTTCGATATGCGCATATGGAAATCTAAATAATCCTTATAAGGGCCATTAGTTGTACGATCGCTTATGATTAGTTCTAGCGCTGTGTCGCCCAATTGGCGTATAGACAAAAGCCCCATATATATTGACTGACCGTCTGTTTGAAACATTGGACCAGAATGATTGATATGTGGCGGAAGTAATTTAACACCCTTTTGTATAATAGCAGCCAACAATATCTTGAGCTTATCATTGTCGTCAAGATTCACATTAAGCAATGTGGTATAGTATTCCATTGGATAATGGGTTTCCAGATGGGCAGTTGCAAAAGATATATATGAATACAACGCAGCGTGTGACTTATTCCAGTTGTATCTTGCTGAACCAGCAAGTTTGCGTGTTGTCTCCGTCATGAATTCTTGACTAAATCCATTGGCGACACCTCTTTCAACTAGTTTATCTTGAACTGCTTTGAATTTACCAGCATCCTTCTTACCAATCGCGACACGATATTCGTCAGCTTCTTCATCTGTGAATTTGCCGACGATTTTAGACAGAGCCATGATCTGTTCTTGATACATCGGGATGCCGAACGACTCCCTAAATGTTTCTTCTAGCAATGGGTGCCATACTTCTACCGGTTCGCGTCCATGGCGGCGATCGAAGTAGTTAACCATCATTGATTTGCCACCAGAGCCAGATTTCGGAAGCATCGGGCCTGGACGGTATAGGGCATTTAGTGCCATCAAGTGGTCAAATTTGTCTGGCGCCAAAGCTCGTGCAGCACCTCGGATGCCTGAACTGTCATACTGGAAGACTGACACAAAGCGTCCACCGGCAATGGTAGCATAGGTGGCTGGGTCTTGACCGGGCCAAATTGGAAAGTTATGGAAATCAAGTGTGACTCCGTGGCGTTTTTGGATTAGGGCCATGGTTTGGTGCACTAGATCCATTGTTTTCAGACCCAACATGTCTAGCTTAAGTAAGCCGAGTTCTGCTAGGTCACCCATGTCATATTGGGTGACAAGGAAGCCTTCTTTAGAGTCACGGATCAAAGGTACATAGTCAAGCAACGGCTCATTCGAGATCACAATGCCGGCTGCGTGCGCACCAAGGTTGCGAACGTTGCCTTCCAACTTCATAGAAACGTCGATCCAGTCTTTGTGCTCCGACATTTTTTCTCTGACTCGTGGATCGTCTTCTAGAATGTCTTTCAGGGTGGTGTCCGCATCAACATCGCCAATGAGTTTCCCGATTGCATTTCGTACTGATGATGGTATGCCTAGCGCTCGACCAACATTGTCAGCAGCACCTTTGGATGCCATCGTCTGAAAGGTTACTATTTGAGCAACCCGGTCCTTGCCATATTTATTAACTAGGTATTCAATGACTTCGCCTCGACGTTCTTGGGAGATGTCTGTGTCAATATCA
>JANXME010000185.1 GCA_025354785.1 Actinomycetes bacterium
ATCTATAGCAGTGTTTCCGCCCCCGTAAACGACAACTCGACGCCCCAGCATTGGGGCATTGCCATCTTCAACATCGTGCAAGACATTTACCGCATCCAGAATTTTTGCCGCTTCACCTGCAGGGATATATGCACGTTTACCGATTTGGGCTCCAACGGCTAGGAAAATGGCATCGAATCCTTCATCAATTGCATCTTGTAAATTTTCCACGTGATGGCCGAGTTGAAATTTCACACCCATTTCTTCTATTCGCGCCACTTCGGCATCTAGAACTTCGCGCGGAAGTCGATATTTAGGAATTCCAAAGCGCATCATTCCACCTGCGGCTTTGCCTGCATCTCTCAAAGTCACTTGATGACCAAGACGGCGCAAATGATAAGCGGCAGAAAGTCCGGCAGGGCCTGCACCAATTACCAGAACATGAAAACCCGAAGAAGGTGCGGTCCCTTCAATTTTCCAGCCCTTTTCAATCGCCAGATCTCCCAAGAATCTCTCCACCGAATTGATGCCCACAGCTTCATCTAGTTGGGCACGATTGCAAGCGGTCTGACACGGGTGGTAGCAGACACGACCCATAATGGCAGGAAAGGGGTTCTCTATTATTAACGCGCGCCAAGCCGCTTCGTAGGAACCATCTTCTGCCACGTAGAGCCAATTTTGAATATTTTCTCCAGCCGGGCACGCGTTGTTGCAAGGGGGCATTCGATTTACATAGAGGGGTCTCTCAACGCGCCAAGACCCGGTGTGATTGGCCAGACTTGAATCAACTTCCAAGGTGATAGCAAAAGGCTTCTCCATTACTTTTCACCGCCCTGGGCGAGCAAGTTATATCTTTCAATATTGCGATCGGCAGCCCCTTGCAATTTATCGATAATTTCATCACGACGTTTCGGTGAGAATAGGTGGGAATATCTAGATTGCAATTTTAAATATTCCTCGACCGGCACCTTGTGGCGAATCGGGGTTGATGTAGTAACTTCGCCACGCTCGGCTTCAAAAACTGGGAATAGTCCAGATTGCGTTGCCAGTCTGGCGATTTTCACTGTGTCGCAAGAGGCTGACCCCCAACCTAAGGGACAAGGGACCAAAACATGAAGGTAACGTGCGCCTCTAAAAGTCATCGCCTTGGCGACTTTTGCTTCTAAATCGCGCAAGTCTGCCACGGTTGCCGTAGCGACATATGGGATCTCGTGCGCCATCGCGATGCGCGGCAGGTTCTTTCCTTGGCCAAAAATATTTCCAGGTTCTGGACCTACAGCTTGAGTTGTGGCGGTACGTGCCGCGGGTGGGGTCGCGCCGGAGCGTTGCACACCTGTATTCATGTAGGCCTCGTTGTCGTAGCAGATATACAAGACATCATCATTTCTTTCGAACATTCCAGAGAGGGCGCCAAAGCCGATGTCAACAGTTGCACCATCGCCTCCCTGCCCAATGACTCTAATCTCACTTTTGCCTTTGGCGCGTAGCGCGGCGGCAACTCCCGTAGCAACGGCCGGCGCATTTCCAAAGAGTGAATGGAGCCAGGCAATGCGCCAGGAACTTTCTGGATATGGAGTGGAAAAAACTTCTAGACAACCAGTGGCATTTACCGCAATTACTTGACCATCAGCGGCGCGCATCGCTGCATCGAGGGCATATCTGGCTCCGAGCGCCTCTCCGCACCCTTGGCATGCGCGATGACCAGATGTGAGGGCATTAGTTCTTTCCATATCGGATTGGACGGAGCGCTCTTCCTGGGGAAGTAAGCGATTTCCGACTGCAAAACTTCCAACTTGATAGAACTTAACTTGGCTAGTTGTCATGCCATCTCTCCTTCGCGAACTATTTCGCGTTCAACTAACTCTTGATCCAGATCTAAAAATGTTAACTCTGACAGAGAATTCGAAGCGGCTCGCGCAAAAAGTTCGGCGAGAGAGGCTTTGGTTATAGGTCTGCCACCCAAACCTGCAATAACCGAGTAGGACTGGATATCTAAACCAGCAATTGAACTCTTGATGTTTTCAATGACGATGCCACCGATCCCAACTTGAAAAGCTTTTTCTATTACGACTACCCGTTTTGCGCTCTTGAGAGCATCCCTCACTTGCGCAAATGGGAATGGTCGGAAAGCGATGATGCCTAGAACTCCAATGGAGACCCCACGCGCTCGCTCTTCATCCACGACATCTTTTATCGTTCCCAAAATTGATCCCAGAGCCACGATAACGGTCTCTGCCTCTTGCGAGAAATATGGTCGGATCAGGCCTCCAGAATCGCGGGCGAAGATTTCGGTAAATTCTTGTGCGACTTTTGGAATAACTTCCAACGCCCTCAAAGTCTTGGCATGCACCATATAACGCACTTCCATAAACGCTTCTGGGCCAACCATTGCTCCAATTGACACGGGATTGGCAGGATCTAATACTTGGCGCGGAATGTAGGGGGGAAGAAAAGCATCAACTTGTTCTTGTTCTGGAATATCTACTCTTTCCGAGGCATGTGTCAATATAAAGCCATCCATGCAAACCATAACTGGCAAAGAAAGTTCCTCGGCAATTTTGAAAGCCTGAACATGTAAATCGGCGGCCTCTTGATTGGTTTCGGCATAAATTTGAATCCAACCCGAATCGCGCTGCGACATGGAATCGCTATGGTCATTCCAAATATTGATAGGACCGCCTATTGCGCGATTAGCAACTGTCATAACAATAGGAAGCCCTAATCCGGAAGCGTTAAAGACTGCTTCCACCATATAGAGCAGGCCTTGGCTAGCGGTCGCCGTGTAGGTACGCGCTCCGGTAGCACTGGCTCCTATTGCCACCGACATGGCTGCAAATTCGGATTCCACATTTACAAATTCGCAATTGAGCAATTCGCCGCCCTTTACGATTCGTGACAACCCCTCGACGATGTGGGTCTGCGGCGATATTGGATAGGCGCAAATTACTTCGGGGCGGCAGGCGGCGACCGCTTCCGCTACCGCGCGCGAACCCTCCACTTGTTTAAACATGGGCTACCACCGCATTGTTATTGGAATCCTTGGCATTCACTGCCAGGTGGTCGAGGACATATTGAAAGGCAGCGGCTGCAGCTGCACTATTGCCGGCGGCCAACTTAGGGCTAAACCTTTCGCCAATCGCATCCTGCACTGATTTCAGAGTGACAATTTTGGTTAGGGCCGCGAAGGCACCTAGAAGTACGGCGTTGGGGACGGGGCGTCCTAAATGTTCCATTGCGATTTCGGTGGCGGGAAC
>JANXME010000208.1 GCA_025354785.1 Actinomycetes bacterium
CCGCAGCCCCAAGAACTCCCGAATTTTCGACTTGCGCGCTCTGAATAGAGACCTCTACCTGCAACTTTTGAGTCGAATTTTTAAGCGCGGCAATAGTGAGTTCGCGGTACTTGTCACTTCCCAGCCAAAGCCCTCCCCCAATAACTATCACCGGCGTCTGCATTTCATAGACGAACTTGGCTAGTTCATCTCCAAGTACATACGCCGCAGACTGAATAATCTCTCTGGCTATTGGATCGGTCTCAAATAGCGTTAGCAGAGATTTTGCATCGAGAGAGAAATCTTGAGTTGCCCGTGCGTAACGCCGCGCAATTCCTAAGCCAGAACAATAGTTTTCCAGGGGAATGTTTTCGCCTTCAATAATCAAATCGATCAAACCGAATCCGATCGCTTCACCGGCGAGCCCAGTCACGGCTTGACCATTCAAAAAGTGGGTGTGCGAGATACCAGAGCTCACAGTGACGTATAGGAAATCTGCCAAATTGCGTCCGACTCCAAATCGCGCTTCGGCAATGCCCGCGCATCGTACATCCGATTGCGCCAGCCAGGGAAAGCCGGTCAACTTGGCGAAATCCAATTGCGGTTGCTCAAGCCAATCAATGTTATCTGCAGTGGTGAGCAACCCTTCTAAATTCACGTACTCGGGAAATCCGGCCGCGCCTCGAACCACTTGCAGGTTCTGGGAAGCGGCTGCCTGGCAAAGCTTGGTAATCAGCGCTTTAGTTCTACCAAGGGCGGGATCGGCAATTCCCACGATGGAATCCCGACTTGGAATAGTTTCCTGCAACACAAAATTGAATTTCGCATCCACGATCGCACCCGAAATCTTCGTGCCACCTAGGTCAATCGAAATTACACAGGGAGATTTCACCCGCTTATGAAATCGCTTTCTTCCAGATGTCATAGAGCGGTTGAGCCGCCGCTTGGGTTGCACACATCACTCCGCCGACTTCTGGAAAGAGATTTACATTTCCAGTTTCATCCCAGACTGCTCCCCCCGCTTCATGCACAATTAATACTGCCGCCAAGTCATCGATTGGACTGTAATGGCCAATAACTGAACCCACCCCACGTCCTGCAGCGACTCCAACCAAAGTCAAGGTGGAAGAACCCATGATGCGCATCGTGCAGTAATTTTGCGCCAGCGCTTCGAGCAGACCCAACATTCCTGGCCATGGTTGATAAGCCGCCAACTCAGTGGCGACAATTCGACTCGCCAGCGGATTGGCAATTCCCGACTGATCTTCAATTTTCAACGTTTTACCGTTTAGTTTTGAACCTAGACCCGCACGCGCTTCAAATAAGGAACCTCTCCAAGGATCGGTCACGACTGCGACCAATGGAGTTCGATTAAAGGCCAGTGCTAGAGAGAATGAGTTCCAAGGAAAGCGGTTTGCGAAGTTGGTAGTGCCGTCAATTGGATCCAAATACCAAGAAGGAGTATCAGCCAGAAACTTTCCACCCATCTCTTCTCCCACAAAATTATGCCCGGGAAAATTTGCAGAGATAACTTCACGCACATGCGCTTCAATCATGACATCGATCTCGGTGACAATATCGGCTGGATTCTGCTTTAGAGATATTTCGCCCGGATCCATTGAACTTGCAACCAACATCGCCCATTTGCCTAGATCGCGTGCCACATCCATGGCTTTATCAAGATCAATTTCGGAGATGGATTTCTCCGGTTTGCGGCTTTCGGGACCACCTTCACTTCTCACTTTTTGAAATAGCGCCAATTGATTTGTAGTTACAGAATCAACCCCAATGTTTATCGCCCACCTCATCGAGGCTTCATCGTCCACAGTCCAAACTGCAACTTTATATCCGCTAGCATGGAACTCATTTACCCGTTCGCACGTGACAAATGAATAATGCAAGTTAATAAATTCTGGCGACAATTCATCGATTTCGGATTGCGACGGAAGTGAGTTCTTATCCCATGGCATCCAAATTTGCGCCACACTAGATAATTTGCGGATCGTGCGCATTCCCTCCAAATTGCCACACCATCGAATTTGAGATTGTTTTATCTTGCTAGCGGCCACAACGGCGTAGGCGGCAGCGGCAGGATCTTCTTCTTCCATATCTATCATCAAAGTGGAGTTGGTATCGTGAAATAGCGCCAACGCCTCGCTCAGTAGCGGAATGCGATTATCGCCCTCTCCCAAGGATTGAATCTCACTCCAATTGCGCTTCGATACCGTGGTAGATATCCCCCACATCCGCTCCAAAGTCGGGTCATGTAAAACCAGGACTTTTCCATCTTTTGAGGTTCTAACATCGATTTCAATTACCTCAGCGCCAGCCGCGATGGCCGATTCGATCGCCACAATCGTGTTCTCGCGATGGGCGCTCGAATCTCCGCGATGGGCACACGCAAAAGTTGCCTTCGTCACCACAATCTATGCAACTCTCACTAGTTTGCCATCTTTATAAATCAAGGCCTTGGAAATCCGGGCAAATCCTATTGATCCTGCGGCAGGCACATTGGAGGAGATAAAGGCGCGAAGTTCCACATCCGCCCGCTTTAGATAAACCTCGCAGAAGTGGCCGCGGGGAACTACGAGTTCTACCGTTGTTGGGTAGCTGCCTAGTTCCTGTGTCGTGCTAAAAATCACATCTTCTGGGCGGATCCCAACCACTTCAGAGCCCGGAACAATTTGTCCTTGACTATATCCGCCTTGAATGTGATTTAGGCTGCCAATAAAGTTCGCTACATATTCAGTTTCAGGACGATCGTAGAGCTCTTGCGGCGTACTAAATTGCTCAATACGCCCCGAATTCATTACCGCAATTCGATCGGAAATAGATAACGCCTCATCTTGATCATGGGTAACAATTACCGTGGTGATTCCGAGTCGTCGTTGCAAATCACGAATATCTTCACGCACCTTCACTCGCAATTTGGCATCTAAATTGCTGAGTGGTTCGTCCAACAACAAAATATCGGGTTCTTGCACCAGCGCTCGAGCCAGCGCCACACGCTGTTGCTCACCCCCAGAAATTTGACCAGGGCGAGAATCTTTATGATGCATTAAATTTACGAGCGAGAGAGCCTCATGGACTCGCCGTTCAATCTCGGGTTTTGCTAACTTGCGCACTTTTAGCGGGTAAGCCACATTATTGAATACCGTCATATGTGGCCAAAGCGCATAATTCTGAAAGACCATAGCGCTTGGTCGCTTCTCTGGACCCAGCGTCGTCACATCTTTTCCGTCCAAATAAATATCGCCTTTATCAGGGATCAAAAACCCGGCAATCATGCGCAATGTAGTGGTCTTGCCGCAGCCAGATGGACCAAGCAGGGAGACCATCTCGCCTTTTTTCACGACGAGATTGAGGTTGTCGATAATTACCCGCCCACCTAAGACTTTTGTAAGTCCATCCAAGGTAAGACCATCTTCTTTAGGTGCCTGCGACATTGCATCTCACTTTCATCACTTGATTTGGAAACCTTCTGCGAGTTGGCCACCGACTATGTGTTTGCGCGCCAAACCAATCAGTAAGACTGAAGGAAAAGCCAGTAGCAAGGAGAATACGGCCGCTACCTGAATCGGGTAGTTCTGGACGAGGGAATACATCTCAGTAGGCATCGTGAATAAGGTGGGCGCTCCCACCAAATACGTTCCCTGCGCCTCATCGAATGAGGCTAAGAACGACATGACAATCGCTACCAAGATTCCTGGCATCGCCATTCGTAAAGTGATGGTGCGAAATACCCGAAATTTTGATGCCCCAGCATCGCGGGCAGCCTCTTCTAGATTTCGAGGGACAGAGGCAAAAGCGGCTGCGGGAATCCAAGTCATAAAGATTATCGTTCCCAGTAATTGAATAATGATTACTCCGACGACAGTACCCATCAGATTCAACGCGTAGTAAAGAGTGGCGATCGAGGCGAAGAGTCCAATTTTCGGGAAGGAGTTAGCTGCAAACATTACGATTAAAAAAGTTTTTCGCCCTGGATAGTTCATGCGGCCAGCCGCATAGGCCGCTGGAAGGCAAATAATCATCGAGAGCAAAACCACAATCGGACTTATTATCAGCGAATTACGTATTGCTTCTTCCAAAGCGGAATCGGCAAATACCTTCGTCCACCAATGCCACGTCCATCCATCCGGAGTCAAATTGGGATATGTCCAATTGGTAACAAAGGCATGAACCCCTAACCAAATGAGTGGACCCAAAATAAAAAATGCCATTACCAACATAAAAACGACCAATGACATCCGGACCGCAGTCGAACTCGTCTTTACTCGAACTTTCTCTTTGCGCGCCATCAGATGCGCCCGCTCTGCTTCGCACTACGCACATTTGCCCAAATATAGATAAGGGCGATACCAGAGGCGGCCGCAAATACGATAAAGGCCATGACAATCGATTGTTGAGGACGATTGTATGAGCCAAAGAAATTTGAAATTTCCACGCCCAACATTGTTGGCTGATTCGGACCTAAGAAGTAAGGAATGGTGAAGGAGCCCATGATGCCGATGGCGGTAAAGGTTCCGGCAATCACGATCGGAGTCAGCGCCAATGGAACTAATACGGTGCGAATAATTCTGAAAAAACCAGCTCCGGCATCCTGTGCCGTCTCGATCAGAGCATCGGGAACTGATTGCAGTCCTGAAGTAACCATTAAAATGGCAAAGGGTAGCGAGGTCCAAATTGTGCCAATAACTATCGCCGAAGATGTAGAGGTGAGCGTCGGAAAATCAATTCCGAAATGAGAGAGGAAAGTTCGCATAAATCCATCGCCTGCATAAAAAGTATGAATTGACCAAGAGGCTATAACTACCGGAACAAAGAGCGGAACTAAAGTCAAAGTTGTCATGATTGAGGCCAATCGCCCACCGATCATGCGCTGGTATATTCCTATTCCAAGAGCCATCGATAGAACCAATGTGGTTGCGATCAAGGTGACGAGCAAGGTAGTGCGAAGATCACCCGGAAATCGCGAATCATGAAATACATCTTTATAAGCAGCGAAAGTACCCCACCAGTGATCCTTTTTGTGGATCTCTTGGCCAATAATTGAAACGACACGATTTGGACCTGCGGTAAAACCTAAGCTAAAAGTGAAAGCAATCAGAATAGGAAGGCCGACAAAGCACAGGACTAAAAGCATTGGCGGCAGAGCCATCAAAAAACCAAGAACAGAGAGTTTTGAGGCTTTTTTAACCTCAAAACTCTCTGTCACGACATCTGTTTTATCAGAGGCCACTATGTTCTTGGCTCTTTCAGAACCTTAATTTGGAAGAGTTCCAAATATCTTCGCCTTACTTACCTGGAACTGTTGAAGCCCAAGCGCTCTTCAAGTCGTTGCTATTTGCACTTAGGTAGGTAGGACGTAGATTGGAAACATCAACATCGGTAAAGTTGGCCGCAATTACTGGGTCCAACTTCGATACTGGGATGACCGGCATTCCATTGAGAATTCCGCTCACGATCAGATTCTGGGCCGCAGGTGATAGGACCCAGTTGGCTAGCAAACGAGCTGCCGTCTGGTTGCGCGATGCCGCAGGAATACCCAAATAAGCCGCTCCACCAGTAAAGGTTGGATTAGCGATCTGAGTTACCTTGATATTGGCTGGCATCGTGCCGGCCTTCTGCGCGCTGGCAAATTGATCTGACCATACTGAAGCCATATCAACTAGACCGGTAGCAATATCCTTCAACGTCTCTGCGTTGTTGGCAGGATATGTACCATTTTGGCCATAGGTGTACTTGTTTAGTCCGCGAAGAACTTCCAGACCAGGCGCCCACTTAGCCTGCAGTGGCTTATTAATTCCCTGCACTAAAGTATTACGATCCTTGGCGGTCATGAACTTATCAATTACGGTCTGGACGAAGGCATAACCACTGCCGCCACCGTTTGGTGCGTTGTAGGTGAACTTACCTGGATGAGCCTTGATCCAATCGAGCAACTCGTCCAAAGTCTTCGGAGGAGTTTTCACATTGGTGCTGTTATAGGCCAAGAGAACTGATGAGGCGCGATAAGGGATTCCACCTTTTCCGGCAGCCATCACAGATTTTCCAATATCACGCATATTTGGCAGCAGACCCGGCGTTGGACGCCACAGAAGTCCTGAAAGGCCAAGTTGAGTGCTAAATCCACCATCAATTAAGTCAACGCCTGGATCTTTATGCAGAACTGAGGCTGCAGTTATTTTGGCAGTTGTCTGTGCATCATGATCTCCATGAAGATCGAAAGTAACATTGACGTCATAACCTGGATAAGCAGTCTTAAAAGCAGGAATCAAACTCTTTACCCAGAGATCTTGAATATTGGTATCTGCGGAAACAAAGAGTTGAATTGTCTGGCTAGCCGCGTGGCCGCTTGGCGCTCCGGCTCCCATTGCAAGAGCGGCGAGCGCTGCTGCCGCTAGAACACTTGCGTACTTTTTCTTTAGCACTATTTTTCCTCCGATTTTAATCAAGGCTCGACGGATGTCTACGCCTCAACTTGCGTACCGCTAGCCTACGACCCCCCAGATGAATCGTCTACGATTTATGCCTGAATCGCAGATGACGATTTCTATAACAAATCTTTATCTTGGATCTATATTTCAAAGGG
>JANXME010000258.1 GCA_025354785.1 Actinomycetes bacterium
CAGAAATAGTTTTGGATTTTCCCAGCGTTGGTGCCACCGAGAATCTTCTGACCGCTGCAGTACTGGCTAAGGGAACCACCACAATTGATAACGCCGCGCGCGAGCCCGACATTGTTGACCTCGGAGAATTTCTTATTGGAATGGGTGCCAGCATTTCCGGACTTGGGACATCTTTGCTGACAATCCAAGGAGTTGAAACGCTTCACCCGACATCACATCAAACTATTCCCGACAGGATTGTGGCCGGCACTTGGGCTTTTGCCGCGGCTATGACGGGTGGAGATATAACTGTAAAGGGCGGCCGCGCCGCGGATTTGGAGATACCTCTAGAAAAACTCACCTCTTGCGGTGCAATAGTGACTTCGACTTCCGACGGATTTAGAGTACGAATGGACTCGCGACCACACTCTGTAGATGTCTCCACTCTGCCATATCCGGGTTTTCCCACCGACCTGCAGCCAATGGTGATTTCGTTAAATGCGATTGCGGATGGAAACGCGATAGTTACCGAAAATGTTTTCGAAGGTCGTTTTATGTTTGTCAACGAACTAATTCGATTAGGCGCACAAATAAGTATCGACGGCCACCATGCCGCCATCCGCGGCGTGCAACAACTTTCCGGAGCTCCTGTAGCCGCTACTGATATTCGGGCTGGCGCAGGTTTAGTTCTGGCTGGACTGGTGAGCGATGGAATCACCCTAGTGGAAGATTCCTTCCATATAGATCGTGGATATCCCAATTTCGTAGAACAACTTCAAGCCCTGGGCGCAGATATTCTGCGAGAGAGTGCAGAGTAGACGATGCCAAAAAATATAAGCCCTGATCGCAACTTAGCCTTGGAGCTGGTTCGCGTTACTGAAACTGCCGCGCTAGCAGGATCTGCCTGGGTAGGCCGCGGGGATAAGGAGCGCGCCGACCACGCTGCCGTAGAGGCCATGCGCGGCATGATAAATACCGTCGATATGGACGGCGTAGTCGTTATTGGTGAGGGCGAAAAAGACAATGCTCCTATGCTGCATAACGGTGAGCGGGTCGGAAATGGAGTGGGTCCGCTATGTGATGTGGCTGTCGACCCAATTGATGGAACTTCTTTGACAGCCAATGGTGCAAGTGGAGCAATTAGCGTTATCGCTCTGGCTCCACGGGGAACTATGTACGACCCCTCGGCAGTGTTCTATATGAATAAGTTAGTGACAGGACCAGAAGCTGCAGATGTAGTAGATATCTCGATTCCGGCCGCTGAAAATGTACGTCGCGTTGCCAAAGCTAAACGGATTCATGTAAATGATGTTACCGTAGTCGTTCTCAATCGTCCGCGTCACGACGGGCTCTTACAAGAACTACGCGAAGCAGGTGCGCGAATTCGCCTCATTCAAGATGGCGATGTCGCCGCGGCAATAGAGGCAGCGCGCGCCGGAACCGGAATTGATCTTCTTATGGGCATCGGTGGTACTCCGGAAGGAGTAATTACCGCCGCCGCCATGATCTGTTTGGGCGGTGCCATTCAAGGAATATTGCATCCAAGAAATGATGAGGAAAAGCAAAAGGCGATCGACGCTGGACATGATCTATCCCAAATCTTCTACAATCGCGATTTGATAAGTTCCGATGATGTCTTTCTCTCCGCTACTGGCATTACCGATGGAGAGTTACTGCGCGGAATTCGCCATACGCCATTTGGAGCCATCAGCCATTCAATAGTTATGCGCGGAGAAAGCCATACAGTTCGAATTATTGAAACAGAGCACAACATCTAAGCATTGAAACTCAGCAAATCAAGCGCTAAACAACGAACTTAGGGCTATAGTCCAAGTCATGAGCAATGAAATTCCAGAGATTTCCGATGTGCCGGTTACAAAATATGTTTCCCGTAAAGGAAGAATCCAAATGCTGGGAACTCCCTGGAAAATGGCTTTGACTGCTCTCATAACTTTTGCCCTAACTTTTTCTACTACGCAATTTATGAATTCGAAGGATGACCCAGCTAAGGCAATCGCGAAATTAGGGGCCTATTATCTCTCCAGTGGTGAGTTGATCCGACAAGCTAAAACTCTCAATCAGGAACTATTTTGGCTCGGTCCTTTAGATGACAGCGTCTTTACCGCAATCATAAATACTGAAGGTGTTGGCACGGTCTTTTATTGGCCCAAGGGGACGACCAAAATCAATCCCACCGTGCCCCGCAGAGTTGTGCGATCTTATCCCAATCTCACAATTTATAGCGAAGGTTCGCACCCTTTGAACTTGCCAGAAGATATTCGAATTGTTGATTACCCTACAGCGCGCATGATTTATGGCGTTAAGAATATGGATTATCAGACTTTCTACTTCACTGCCAAAGCGATAATTGTTGAAGTTCACTACGCAGCGCCTCACACAGAAAAAGAACTACTGGCCAATGCTGACAAACTGGATAGGGTTCGATAAATCTTTAACCGGCACTCTCCGTCAAAATCGAAACACGATTTTTAGCAACAGAGATAAATCCACCCTGCACGGCGAACTCCGTTCTTGTTCCATCTTCTCCTTTGATACTGACTTTTCCGTCGACAAGGACGCCAAAGAGTGGCGCATGGCCAGGCAGGATTCCAAGATCTCCATCAACTGTCCGGGCAGAGACCATCTCCGCCTGCCCAGACCAGACCCGCTTAGTTGGGGAGACCAACTCAACTGAAAGCTTGGATGAATCCTCAGGCATTTATATTCCCTTAGCGATTTCCGCTGCGCGACGCTCAACATCGTCTAGCCCGCCGCACATAAAGAAAGCCTGCTCTGGAAGGTGGTCATACTTACCATCGGCAAGTGCTTCAAAAGCCTCGATTGTGTCTTTAATCGGAACGAAGGAGCCATCAAGTCCGGTAAAGACCTTGGCCACGAAAGTATTTTGCGACAAGAAGCGCTGAATTCGACGTGCGCGACCAACGAGAATTCGATCCTCTTCGGAAAGTTCATCAATACCAAGAATCGCAATGATGTCCTGCAAGTCCTTATAACGCTGCAGAATCTGCTTTGTGCGGTTAGCAACTCGGAAGTGATGTTCGCCGATATAGCGTGGATCCAAAATACGCGAGGTTGAATCCAGTGGATCCACCGCAGGATAAATTCCAAGTTCGGAGATCGGACGCGAAAGCACCGTCGTAGCATCCAAGTGGGCGAAAGTTGTGTGTGGTGCCGGGTCTGTGATGTCATCGGCAGGTACATAAATGGCTTGCATCGATGTAATTGAGTGACCACGGGTAGATGTAATTCTCTCCTGCAATTGGCCCATCTCATCGGCCAACGTTGGCTGGTAACCAACAGCAGATGGCATACGACCCAGCAGCGTTGATACTTCCGAGCCTGCCTGAGTAAACCGGAAAATATTGTCGATGAAGAGGAGAACATCTTGTCCTTGGACATCACGGAAATATTCCGCCATCGTAAGGGCAGATAGCGCTACGCGGAGACGCGTCCCAGGTGGCTCATCCATCTGTCCGAAGACCAATGCCGTTTTATTGATTACTCCAGTCTCTTTCATTTCCAAGAAGAGGTCATTTCCTTCACGGGTACGCTCGCCTACACCGGCGAATACGGATACTCCACCGAAGTTCTCCGCAACGCGATAAATCATTTCTTGAATCAGAACCGTTTTACCAACTCCAGCACCGCCGAAGAGACCAATCTTGCCGCC
>JANXME010000300.1 GCA_025354785.1 Actinomycetes bacterium
ATATTATGTACTGCGCAGAAATCCAACATCTCTTGCATCTCTGGTACTCCGCCGATCATGGAACCGGCCATCGAACGACGCGCGCCAAGCAATGCCCCCACGTTCACCGCATATGGCTTTCCAGGTAATCCAATAACTACCAAAGTGCCATCAAGGTTTAATAGATTGAGGTAGGAATTTATTTCAAGATCGGCCGATACTGTATTCAAAATTAAATCAAATTGTCGGGCTAGGCGCTTCAGCGCGTCTGGATCCTTGGTAGACACAAAGTGGTCGGCGCCCATTGCCAAGGCGTCATCTTTCTTGCCAGGGGAATGGGAGAATACCGTTACCGTTGCACCAAGGGCCTTCGCAAATTTGACGCCCATGTGACCGAGTCCGCCGAGCCCCATGATTCCCACTCGTGTTCCAGCTTTCGCGCCCCAATGTTTTAGGGGAGAGTAGAGAGTGATGCCGGCGCAAAGAAGCGGCGCAACCCCAGAGAGTTCTAGATTTTCCGGAACTCGCAAGGCATAGTCAGCATCAATTACAAAAGTGTTGGAATAGCCTCCATAAACGATATTTCCATCTCGGTCCAGAGCGTTGTAGGTGCCAGTCATGCCGTTTTCACAATATTGCTGCAAGCCTCTTTGACAATTTTTACATGTGCGACAGGAGTCGACAAAGACCCCGACGCCAATTCGATCTCCAATTTTGAATTTTGTAACGGAGGCTCCAATTTCGCGGACAACGCCCACAATCTCATGGCCGGGAACCATTGGAAAGATAGCTGGGCCCCATTCCTCTCGGACTTGATGAATGTCGGAATGACAAATTCCCGCGAAGGCAATATCCAACGCTACGTCATTAGCGCCCAAGGACCTTCTCTCAAATTCAAAAGGAGTTAAATCTGCTTTGGCGCTCAGCGCCGCCAGGCCGCGTGATTTCATGATTGCCTTTCGTAGGGATTAGATTCTTTAAAGGGAAGGGTTTGAATGGATGTGTGACCTGCTTTAGAGGCGTGCGCCGTCACCTCGCGCATGTGGTGGCGACGGCATAAGACCTCATAGGCAATCTCTTGTCCCTGGCTCACATCTCCAACAACTACCTGCTCTCCTTGAGTAATCATAACGCCACCCAAGGTTCGCGCATTATGCGTAGCACGTGCGCCACACCAGCAGAGAGCTTCTACTTGCAGGGTATTTACTCGATCAGCCAACTCAACTAGCCGAGCCGAGCCTGGAAAAAGGGAAGTTCGAAAATCGGTCAATATTCCAAAGGCAAATACATCAATGCTTAACCCGTCTACGATCTTGGCGAGCTGTTCGATTTGTGCCGGTTGATAGAACTGCGCCTCATCGCAAATGACAAAGTCTATTCGTTCGCCCATTGAAAGTTGCTCGACGACAAATCGATGCAGATCAATCTCAGGATTCACTTCAATGGCTTGGCGCTGCAGCCCCAGACGCGAAGAGATAACTCCAGTACCAGCCCGATCTTTGCTAGTGAATATCAAGCCGGTACGTCCTCGGCTCTGATGGTTATGGGCGGTTTGCAGTGCCAAGGTGGATTTTCCACTATCCATAGTTCCGCAATAGTAAATTAGCTCCGCCACGTTCATATTCTGCCACTGTTGCGCCTATAAATCACATTATTGGGAAAGTAGACCAAATTCTTGCAATTTCTGGGTAAATGAAAGTTGCAAGGAGTTGGCAAATTTAACACTCATATGCGTGCTATCCCGATACACGACAATCCCATCACGAATCGCTGGACAGGACCCGGCACGGCAGAACCAGGGAGTGGGGTCAATTATCTTCGTCGCCGACACCACAGTGATTGGTCTCGACGGCTGGGCTAAGCAATTTGAAATGTCATTTTTGGTTAAGCAGGAAGGAATATCTTGCGTCGGAAGGGGTGTATCACCGATTGCAATCAAATACTTAGCCGCGACAATCTCGGAAAGTAGTTTTGTGTATCCCTCATTCCACCATTTTGAATAATTGTTTACAGCTGGCGACGGTTGGTAATGATCGAAACTGCTTGTAAAGACCACGTATGGTTTAGATTTCGAAATCCGGTCCAGAGAATTCGCACGCCACTTTTTACAGGCAGCGTCTCGGAACGCGCCAACGTCGGGCAGCGTGACGTCCACTGCAGGGCAACTCGATTTGGTAAGAACAATCAATTTCCAATGTTGGGCGATGGAGATGGCATCAAGGGTTGGAAACCATTGCGCCGCGTGCGAATCGCCAAAGAGCACTGCGGTGCGTTTCCCCCTTAAATCTCCATATTCGCAGACGGGGGAGAGTGTTGTCGCTTTATCCAACTGGCATCCGTCCTGATAAATTTGGGGCTTCGCCGTGATTTCGACAAACGAAAAACCGTAAACAGTTGAAGGCGTGGCGACAGCGATCGACGAACCAACTAAGCAACTAATGAAAGTAGTTGCCAAAGCCGAAATAAATACTTTTCCGGACGCTGCCTTACTTAGCCGAAAAGGCTGTTCAACAAATCGATGGGTTAAATCAGCCAAGAGCAGGGTCAGCGCGATGCCCACGCACCGTTCCAAAGGGGTAAGGGCTCGATCCAAAAATTGGGGAACCAGTATGAGCACGGGCCAGTGCCACAGATATATGGGATAGGAAATTGCACCCAACCATTGACCAATTTTAGAATTGAGAAGAAAAGAGATGCTTCTCGGGATTTGAGAGTAGTAGCGAATGAGTCCGGCGCTGGCTATCACCGGAGGAAGCGCTGCCCATCCAGGAAAGGCGGTTTTGGAGTTGTAGAAGAGGCTGCAAAGAAGAATCGCCAAGACAAATAGAGATCCCAGGTAGAAGTCTTTGCGTCGCTTAACGTTAACAGCCATGGGGCGCCAAAGAAGGAGGGCGCCGACGCCCAATTCCCAAACTCGTGTTGGTAGAGAATAGAAAGACCAAATTGGTGAGGTGCTTGTTAGGCGAATGGAGATGATAAATGAAATGAGGGTTATTACCGCTATACACCTAAAGAGCCACTCTCTTCCTCTTGCCTTGAAAACTACTAGTAGAAGCATGGGCCAAAGTAAATAGAACTGTTCTTCCACCGCTAGTGACCAATAGTGAATTACGGGCGAGGGAGTTGCACCTAAGTTCTGATAATCATTTTGCCAATGAGCAAAAAGGTAGTTGCTTACATATAGAGCGCTGGCGACAATATTTTGGCCCAAATCGTTTCGTTCTGAACCAGGGAGAATGAGAAGCCCGGCAATCGCCGTAGACACCAGGACTAGGGAAGATGAGGGCAGCAATCGTTTTATTCGGCGGCTGTAGAACTTTCTTAGAGATAGTCTTCCCGTCTTTTCTAATTCCCGTAGCAGTAGCCCTGTTATCAAGTATCCGGAGATCACATAGAAAATATCAACACCTAAGAAGCCACCTGAAATGAATTTCGCATGGAAGAAAACAACGAGAAGCGCGGCTACAGCGCGTAAACCTTGGATCTCGGAGATCATCTTTACTTTATGAATAGTGAGTGAACTGGAATAGCAGGATATTCATTTGATATCCGCGTTCTGCCACCAAGACTTGGTATCTCCAGAACGGTTGCTATCCCCGATGCAATGCCGCCGGATTTTTCAATCAATTTTAGTGCGGCACAAGCAGTTCCCCCCGTGGCAAGAACATCGTCGACGATTAGTGCGCGAACTCCAGTTCCAATTGCATCTTGGTGAATTTCA
>JANXME010000013.1 GCA_025354785.1 Actinomycetes bacterium
TGGGAGGAGACGACTGCCAATGGCATGGGGCACTTTTATACAGAGTGGTGCAACGCCAGAGATGGAGTAAGCAGGTATCGTCCAAAGTTCTTTAGCTGGAAGGAGCACGCGGAATACGAACTTACCAAAGAGCGGTATTACCAGTTG
Source organism: Actinomycetes bacterium (assembly GCA_025354785.1). Taxonomy (GTDB): domain Bacteria; phylum Actinomycetota; class Actinomycetes; order Nanopelagicales; family Nanopelagicaceae; genus QYPT01. The sequence continues at coordinate 148 of JANXME010000013.1, forward strand.
ATGGGAGACGACTGGCATGCGGATAAGGTCGAGATTGAAATCCAGAAGCTGCATGACCTGACCGACGATAAGATGCGATGGCGCCATATCAAGAAGCTGGAGCTAAGCGATCTCTTTGAGCAGGAATATCCTCTAAATGATGTCGAAGCTTTTCAATCGTCGGTCGACAGCGCGTACTACCCGACTGAATATCTGACGAAGCTATACGAAGAGCTAAGCAAACCGGAGAGCAGGCCATGCAAAAGCTTCAAGGTAAGCGATCATTTTCCAGGATACACTGGCACGATAGAGATATACGAATACCCGCACAAGGATAAGCGTTATGTCTGTGGCGCCGACATTGCCGAAGGTATCCGGTCCGACAAGGACCACGACTTTAGCACGTTCGACATATTCAGAAACGATACCAGGCAGCAGGTAGTTAGCTATTGGGGTCAACCCGATCCTGTGATGTTCGCCGATATTCTGGATTGGATGTGCCGGCAGTACAATGATGCGCTTCTGGCTCCAGAGGACAACAACCATGGATTGGCGACGATCGAAAGGCTGAAGACATTAAGGTATCCTAAGCTACACTATTACACAATCCAGCGCCTACAGGATGGACGTCGGATCGAGCACCAAAAGGCTGGATGGCACGCAAGCAGTCGTACTAAGCCTCACCGAGACGATCGTTTGGCCGATAGTCTTCGTGAAGCTGCGGAAGGTCATGACAATATCAAGTTGCGATGCAGGCGGTCAGTGGCTGAACTGATAACCTACGTCAAGCTTCCAAATGGAAGAGCAGGCGGGGAAGGTTCGAGTCACGACGACAAGAACACGTCGATTGGCATTGCTAATCTGTTGTTTGATGACCGCAGGCCAGAGAGAGATAAGAAGCATGTGCCACCCGAACCAGTCAAAAAATATGGATAGCCGTATAATTAAGAAAGGAGCAATACAATGGCCAAAATCTCTGCAGTCAAATCAAAAGTTCCGACGGTAAAAGCGCAAAGACCCAGGTTGCAAAAAGCGACAATAGCGCCGATTACTACCAAGGTACCCAAAGTGCCGAGTGCTCCCAAGGTGGGATCATCGACTCCTATGCCGTGGTCTATGCCAGGTTCCAAGTCAAAGCCAGGATTTTAATCATTGATTAAAGTTGACTTACCTAAAGAGTTCCACGACGATGTTTGCAATGCGATACTAAATCGCGCAGAACTCATGCGCCGATCATGCGTAGAGCGTAACGACATTTTGCGTGAATATGCCACCCAGGTAGATGGGATGGACAGCCTTAATTTGCCGACCCCGTGGAAGAACTCCAGCCAACATGAAGACCCAATCACTTTGGAGCACATGATTACCCAAGTGGCGTCTATGACCGCGTCGATTGGCGGCGCTCCTTGGTGCACGATTGAATCTCAAGCAGTCGGAGACGAGGATGATGCTTCGAACGTCGAGGCACTGATGGCGGCAAAGATGGAGCAGTGGGGCTTCAAGAAAGCACTGGCCGATGCCGCATGGGATGCTCACAGGTATCCAATGGCAGTCATGAATTTGAGTTGGCAGCGCACTATCGAGTACAAGCGCAAACAGCAATGGCGTGCCAAAGATGGCAGTGTCGTAACTTCCCAGCCCGATCCGCAAGACCCAAGTGGATATGTTGCAGAAGTTATTCGCGAAGCATCAATCATGTTCGACGGAGTGGATTATCGCAGTGTAAGTCCTAGTGACTTCTACGTTTTCCCGCCGGATTGTTCCGATGTAGACAAGGCCCTAAACGTAGGCGAGACCATGATCTACACTGCCGAGCAGTTGATAAACGGTATATCCGATTTTGGGTGGGATGAAAAATCAGTCATGGAGATCGTCGAGACTCCAGACATGATCCCCGACGATTCGCCAAGAGCAGATTCCAATGAGAACGATGGGTTGTCAACGACTGGAATGAGTGGAGTCGGTAATGGACTGTTCGAAGTCTTCATGGTGATTGGTCGTATTCCCATGGTATTTGATTCCGACGGCAAGTTAGGAGTCATGGATAACTTCCTAAACGAGGATTGGGTATGGATGATTCACCCAAGAAGTCGGAAGGTTTTCCACATGGCGCCATTCGAACCTGTTAGTCGCGGGTACGTCGTGTTCAACATAATGAGCAATCCTGGCCGACTTATGGGACGTTGTGTTCCCCAAATCCTTTATGCCCACCAACGAGAAGCGACAGCAAATGTGCGGTTCTGGTTCGATACGATGAACCTGATCGGGTGCCCTGTGGTGAAAGTTCAGGAAACTCTTACCCAGGAGTTCACAGGATACGAGGTATACCCAGGTGCACGATGGATTTTTAAGCAAGACCCAAACGAAATAAGTGCATTGATGTGGGATTATCGTTGTTTGGAGCCGGTTATTCAGGCACAAAACGATCTACGTGCCCGTGCATCCCAGTTAATTAGCGCCGAGGGTATCAATTCAAACCTTGGCGGGAAAGTGCGCAAGGCTGGTGAAGTCGCATTCGCAGAAGGACAGATCAACCAGAAGGATGACATGTACTGCGATACATTCCTAAATGGATTACAACGTGCCTGCGTGATTACCTTGATGTTGATTGCCGCCAACGCACCAACTGAAGGCTTTTCGGATGTCTATCAGTCCAAAAGTGTGACAGTCACCATGGATGCACTGGAAAAAGAGTTTAAGGTTGTTCCACATGCCAACAGTGGAACAAATAATCCCGCAGTCCGCGTCCAGATGATGCAACAGAAACAACAAACCCAAATGATGTACCTTCAGGCTATGCAAGCAATGCCACCAACAAATTGGCCCTTGATTTATCATGGTGCAAAGCGGATGCTTGAAAGCCTTAACGAGCGCAACATTCAGGCATGGATTGGCACAGAACCAGAACCCGGAGACCCCGAAACCACACTCATGCAAGTGACCCAGCAACTTATGCAGATGATGCAACAAATGCCGCAAGCAGGTCAGATTATTGGGCCGGTCCTACAAACCATCCAACAGGGAGTTATGGCCGGGCAGCAACAACAGCAGTCCCAGGAAATGAACCAACCCGCAGGGACTGATCCAAACCAGGTTAGTGGGTCTCCGGCCGGAGGTCAACTGTGACACAAGAAGAGCTTAAATATTTATTCGCCGAACCAATATGGAAAGAGAAAATATCTCCCATGCTTGGCGGGTGGCTTCAGGAAGTCATGCACTCACTAATTAAGTGCCGTGACTACGATGATATGGTATATCTACAATGCAAAGCCGCGATACTAAAGCAGTTGATCGAGGATCCTGAAAAGGCTACTTCGCGGATAGAGTTCCAACGTTCGATTAAGAAAGGAGAACCAGCAGTTGAGTCAAGACAATTACGAGGACCTTCAGGATACCGACGAAATTGAAGGACAGAACCCTCAAAGTGACGATCAAGACGAGTTAGAATTTGAAGATTCGGAAGTTGACAACAGTGGTCAGCCCATCCAAGATTCGGCAGAAGTCGAGACTGCAGCGCCGCCACCAGCGGTGTTTCAGTTTACAATTGCCAAAGACGCACTATCTCCAGATGAACATAAGGCATACATTGAGGCAATTTCATCCTATGATGCAGATCGGATCGCCAACGCCAATATATTTCTAGCTGGTAGGATGGCGGAGCGAACGACACAAGCAGAGATAGCTGTTAGTTCCAGTATTAAGTCACATATTCCGCAACCGTTTATGGATAAGCATGGCGACCAGGTCCGATATTATCTATCCCACCAACCGCCGCACTCACGAGCCACAAAAGAAGCGGCAGAGGCCGCCATTGCATTCGCAGTTTCTATGGACGCTCAAAACTCTGGATTAGGTATTGCGAAAGCCTATGAAGCAGCCGCAAGTTTACTTTCTGGAAAACAAACGTATAATAACAAAACGACACAAAAATCCGTGACACAGAATAAAACTGTGCCAACGCCAGGAGTTTCTACTTCCCCAAACGGGGTTCGGCGAACTTCTGCAAGGCAGAGCGTAGATGACAAATTGAAAGCATTGGGATATAAATAATGGGACTGCCAAAAGGAAATATTCACGACATCCCAGATTTCAGGGACACAATTGAAAGCCAGACTTTGCCAGATGCTGGTGTCCATGCTAAGCCTATGCTTGTCGACGGTGTTGCCAATGATCGAATGCCAACAGGAACCGACAGTTTCAGCCTGAGTGCAGCCAGTAGATTAAAGTACGGAATTGGTGACAACGAGGAAATCGGATGGGCACTTAATACGAGTATGTCAGCATGGTCCCAGCATCTAGCCTACGACCGCATAGATGATGTGATGGATAGTAATCCAGGTTCGCGTGTCGTAACCTATGATGGTGGAAAAACCGTGCGCCGTCAGGATTTAATTCTAATCTCAAGGCCAAAAGACGCTAGAGATATAATCAACGCACGTGAAACAAACGAGCTTAGGGCAGGTGACAATCGGGCAAAATCTGGAGATTACGAAGAGATTACACCCCTTCGTACTGACGACGATCACCAGCGCAGTAAAGATGCTAATCTAAGAGACATCCCGGATCTTCTAAAAAACTCTCCTACGCACGGAATGTCATACGAAGAGGCGTTTTCATACCGATCAGAAGAACAAATCCGTGCGGATGAAAATTTTCATGCTTCCCGCGGGTCAACAAGTTTGCGCAGGTCACTAGAGAACCAGGCTCACGAAACTGCAAACAAGATGCGTGATAAAACAACCGGCAAACAGTCCTTTGGTGGACTCACCGGTGCGGCTGATAATTGGGAACGATCGGGCGATAAGGCAAGGGGAGCCAAAGCAGCGGCACGATAGTGTCATTTACTTAAGAGAGGTCATCAAAATGCCAGGAATGTGGTTCTTAAAGAATAAGCAGAAGACGGGGTCCGATAAATCTCGAAATGTTATTGGGATCAGTCAAACCATCTATGGCGGTGATGTGTTGGTTCGTACCACCATTGCCGGCGTCGCAACACTTAGCGCAGTCAACATGCCATCAGTACGCCCTCTATCAGCAGCCGATATTACTGCATCATACCTAAATGCTGGAACAATTGTAGGCATTTTGGGTATTGCGCCTTGGGGAGTTGTGACTGACAGCAAGTGTGTCGCAAATGCGGCAATCCCATCCACGGTAGCAAAAGCTGGAAACCAACCAATTTATAATGTTCCGAGTATGGCAGCTGTTCTACCAGCAGAGACTTCCCAGGGTCGTGCGGTAATTATATATGACGAAATCAACTCCAACCAGTTGACGGGTGCGTATCTATGGGAAACCACGGCGGTAAATGCCTCACTTATCGGTCTTCAGGTCGGCATACTATTAAGCGCAATCAATGGTGTTCCATTTTACTTTTGGTCCACAGCAGCCGCGGTTAAAATCGGCATTATTCGCGAAATTCCCGAGACTGATCCGTACTACAACCAAGTCACGACTGCAAATGTCTTAAGTACAACACACAATCCACGATCGCCAGTTTTCGTAGAGGTATTCACCAACTACAATCAAGCATCGAACGTTACAGTAACACCAAACTACGCGACGTAAGTTTCAAATCTGGTGCAGAATAGCCAGGCCAGGCGAAGGGGAGCTACCCGATCCCCGCTTCTGCACCAGTCAATAAACACGGGGGCTTAAGGGTACAGCCATTTTATAACGAGGTAATCAGATGGCGACAACCGATGTAGCGCCTTTAATGGCTAAAGGGATCGAAAAGCACTGCATGAACACGTTGCAGTATGTCGAACCCATGGGTAAACAACTGTTCCATGTAGACACAATGGACGGTAGATTTAGAGATATTCAAAACTGGGTTGGTTATGGACTACCTCGCCTTAGGCTAGATGGTGAACCAATTTCCACGGACTCTATTCGTCCGAGTTTTGCAATGCGGATGGTTGCGAGCAGCTACTCCACGGGCGACGTAATTGCAGACGAACTTATTTCCGACGACCAATATGGGATGATTGTAAAGTGGGCATCTGCTAAGGGTGCGTTATTGGCCCAAGCTTTCACCACACTTGAAGAACGGCTTATGGCAGATTTCTTTGCAACCGCAGGGTTCACTGCCTCAACGCCTGTTAATAACTCGTTCGACGGACAACCCCTTTTCAGCACATCGCACCCACTTTCAGCGAGTAATACAGGACGCACAGTTTCCAACCGCACAAGTGTTGACATTGACTTGTCCATGGCGGCAATGCAGTGGAGCCGATCGGTCCTTGCTCAGATAGATGACCCAAATGGTGTCAGCCTACAGCAGTCAAAGATTTCAAAACTTGTGGTTAACCCAAATCTTGAAGACGTAGCTTGGCAACTAACCAAGGGTCAATATGAGCGCGGTAGCAACAACTTCAATGAGAACTTCATGAAGGACAAGGGTATCACGGTAGTTAGTTGGCCTTATTTCCGAAAAACCGGAGCACAAAGTCCAGCAAACTCATGGAATGCTTGGTTTGTTCAGGCAGATCAACACAATTTGTACTGGAGTGATAGGGCGCAAATTGAGTTCGCCACAGACCGTATAGCTAATATCCGATCAACCGCGTTTTATGCTCATCGCCGTTTGGCATTAGGCGCAAGTGATTTCCGTGGCCTTGCCGGATCGACAGGGTTTTAAGGAGCTTCCAAAATGCCTATCTTACCTTGGGGAGCAATCGGCGGCAGTGAAACCCCTACTGTCCAAAAATCGCCGATGACGACATTGGGGTTTCAGGGCCAAATGCTTACGGAACTCCAGATGGACACTGTAAATATTGGCGCGAGTGTTGCTCTCACAACTGAGCAGGCTCGTATCACCAACCCATATCCATACTTTTGGATTTGGGAAATCTACGTAAATGTCTCAGGCACTACAGGAAACAGTAGTTCAGAGCAAAGTCTGGATGTTTACAATACACAAGTTGCTGGCACAGTAGCAAATTCAATACTCCTTCGCGGAGGCGGACTGGCTGGTACAATGGTCGGTGCGATTCCTGTTGGAATTAATCTTTCTGTTCCTAGCTTTTACAGTGCAAGGTTTCCCAGCGCCCAGCAACAAACTGCTGGACAGGTGGCAGTCAATGGGTCCCTTACTGCGGCCAAAGCAGCCAACTCTGTGTACAAGATGCTGAACGATCCTTGTTACAGGGAGGGTGATTTCAACCGATTAGACTGGTTAAATAACTACGTATACAAGCAAGGTCAGATTTTCAGCCTGAGAGCACTTACTGGAGTGGGCGGAGCAATCAACGGATGCAGGTGTTCAATTATCGGATTTGCGAGTAGTACGCGGTTCGACGGAATGTAGTAATCGCTGACTGAACTTTTCCTTTCATAAGTCAGTGAGGCACTGGAACCGGATACAATCTGTGTCCGGTTCTTTTGTTAGAATGCGGAGGTAATATGCGTGGTCCGAAATACAAATCGAACATATGGCCAAGAAATGCGCGACCAGAACTCGGTAAAATAGTTACCGATGGGGTAACGGGTATGAAAGCCTACGAAGGAAATTGCGTTATGCAACGGGGACAATACCGAGACATCAAGCGAAACCGGAGAGCACTCGATATTGACTGGAAGACTGGTAACGTCGAGCCATGAGATTACTCACACGTGCTGAATTGCGCGAGCGTGCTAGGCAAAAACTAGGCATTGTTACACCAATCGAGCAGGGTTATGAGAATGCATTGCCAGGAGATATGCCTACTGATAGGCCATTTCCGACAAACTACTTTCTGAACAATGCGCTAGAGGAACGTATCGCCGAGGTCAACACTACCTGTCAGTTCTCAGGCAGTAATGGGTTCATCCCGTATAATGTGGCAGCATCGACTTCAACTGGAATGATTTCGCTTGACTTTTCATCAGCCATTCAGGGATACACGCAGGAATACCAGGTACAGACAATCCAGCACGTAACATGGGTACCTACTGGTGGAACAAATTCTACGCAGGTGGTGCCGACAACGTATGAAGAAATGGACAGAAATACACCAGATTGGCAAAATGTATCGGCGGGAACACCGACGAAATACACGCTAAGCAACTACAACCTGGTATTGTTTCCCCCACCATCGACTGCCGGTACAATCTATTTTACAGGTACGCTATCAATGATGGCTCCGATCTATGATCTTGACTACATTCAGCAAGTCAATGTCGAGCACCAACTAGTATTTATAGTTGGAATGGCACTGAGTTATGCAGAGAGTTGTCCGTCAGATTTGGAAATGGCCAGACTTGCAGACATGCTTCGAAAAGACTACCAGCAGAAACTGAATAATTTACTAAAATGGATTCAGTCTCAAATGTCTGAATTTCAAGGCGATATTACTCCGCGCACTAATCGGCGCGCTTATAGGAGAGCAAGATAATGGCACTAGGAGCACCACAAGGCACAGGTTTTGGACCTGGATCAGGCGCAGCCGCTGCAACCATCGGACAATCATCTGTTACAATTGCATGGACGTTTACCGGAAGCGTATTAAGCCAGACGTTTCAGGCCGGTCCTTTTCAAAACATATATTCCATTCAATCCCAGCAGGTACAAGCACTTACAGCTGGAAATAACACCATTACTGTTCCGCCTAATGCGGGTGGAATTATTCTTATCCCACCGTCTGCAAATACATCACTGCTTACCTTAAAAGGAGTAGCTGGTGATACTGGCATTCCAGTTAATAAACTTCTCCCATTTGTATTCGCGTTTGATACCACACCCCCTGCTTCAATTGTGATTAATGCCGCGACGAATGTAAACGTTCAAATCGTTTGGTTATAATATGCCACAGAATGAGCACCAACTACTTAGAGCGCCTATTGGTATGGCACCTGCCACCGATCCAGGGAACATGCCAGAAGATAAGGCAATGTTTATCAAGGGGTTCCGTCCAGGGGAAGGGTCAAGCCTTAGACTGAGCTACCCGCTTGTGGCACAAGAGCCGACTAAGAACTATATGCAAGGATGGCCACTACTGTCGATGGTATACAACAACCCGACTCTTGATGCATCGGGCCATCGCCAGGATAAAGTCATTGTGGTGCTTAATGGTGGGTATGTTTATATGCACTCCAAAGACATTGTGTCATACGCAGGAAAATACAATACGCCATTACTTGGCCCTGGAGCGCTAGTTGGTCAAATCCCATATGTGATAAAGCCATTGGTTCCCTCACAGCGATTCTCCTACCGAGCCGTTCAGTATCGAGACGAAATTTACATTACAGATAACTATGGTGGAAGCTGGCCGTATAGATTTACGCTTGACCCCGTGACTGGTCTTCCGCTGTTGTACCGATTAGGCATCCAAACTCCAGTAACTGGCGACTGGACACTCTCAGTTCAAGCAGGAGCTGGAATTACCGGTAACTTTGATTACGAACTCACATGGTATGACGAACGTGGTAGAGAAAGTTCACCGTCTCCAAGTAAGCAGGTTGTACTTGCTAATCAACGTGGTAGACATGTTATCACATGGCCAGCTGACCGGCAAATCCGAGGATGTTACATATACCGCAGGAATTCCACAACTGGAGGCACGTACTACCGATCGGTTGGGGCGACTAACCTATTAGGGTCCATTCCACGCACTGGAACAACCGACACGTTTGATGACTATGTGCCAGACGATTCGGTTATGCTTGCTAACCAAATCGCACCTCTTCCTGGAGAGAATGATCCGCCACATAAGTGCACGATTATGTACATTCACAAAAACCGGCTTATTCTGGACGACAACAACGTATTTGACTCTCCAAATGACACGAGTTGTTTTAACAGGTTCCAGCAATCGAATGCTGACGCACCAACACAGTTTAGTTCAGTATCTTCCCAGGACCTTCCAGGGGATGGCACATCACTTACTGTTGGCACCGACCCAGGAGACAGAATTACGGGATTCATTGGAACCGGGTCATTCCTTGGTATATTCAAGCGTCGCGGGTACCACGAACTATGGGGCGACGATATTACCAATTGGACCATTCGGCCTAAGCACTCGATCGGGTGCATGTCAGCCGAGAGTGTTGTTGCTGCTGGAGTTTCGGTTATCTGGCGCGGAGAAGATGGCTTCTACTGGATGCACCCAATGACTTACAATGTGCCTACCCGGATTAGCGATGACATTACTTCAAAACTCCAAGGTAGGATCCTCGGAGGCGGTAACACTACTGTTCCATCATGGGTCTTTTATGAACCATGGAACTATCCAGTGACCAATGCCGATTACTTCAAGTCATTTGAGGGTATCGAGGATATTTACCCATTATCTGGCATACCTGCGCCTGAAGTAACGAAGAACACTTTTGCAGAGGTTCAGCCTCCAGAAGGAATAAGTACCTACCCAATTAGAGATTACCAACTAGATTATCCATTGTTCATTGACGAGGAGAAGTCTTATACCCATGCGTTCTATTATCGCGGGGTATATTATGCGTCCGAAGCCGGGCACACCTACGCATTTAATGTGACAAACCCGGCATGGACCGATTGCGGTTACGGCAACATTCGTTTTCATGGTAAGGATCAAACGGAAGGCCAATCAGAAGGAGTTTTTCTTTGCGCTAATCCCAGCTACGGTATTCCAATTCCATTTGTCAGCTACCTTTCCAACGAAAGTAATATTACACAGTACAACGCATACAATAGCTGGCTAAAGAGAATTCGATGGCGACCACACGATGGCAAAGGAGTAAGCCGCGAGAGAGTAAAACGAGCAACCAGACTCACGATATTTGGCGATATATTTCCACCATCTACTTACTATCCAGACATTAATTCCAAAGATTTGGATAATGTTGTGGGTGAACTTCGCCTGATTTCAGATACTGGATACATGGAGGTTTACCCTATCAAGAATCACATGATTTTGGGTTATAAAACTGGCATGCATTTTGTTTATAGAATTGGATCGTTGAACGGACAACCTCCAAGAACATACCCACGCGGTACACTTTTGGTTCAGCATTTTAGTACATCGATGCGTGGAAGACTTTTATCGGCGACACTTACCTGGACTGGTCTTGATGTAATCATCAGAGACGCACTTTTGGAATACGTACCAATTACATGAATGACCGTATAATAGATATAGTAGGCATCCCGTCGGAAACTTCGCTTGCGGGTAACTCGCTAGACATAAATAGGATTATGAAGCAGGCTGCAGCTTTGGTTTACAAGGCGCCTACTCTCATATCCGCAGGAACTGCCAAGCAATTGGCGGCTGGAATTAGGCACATCGTTCAACCGGGGGCCGCTGTTACGACTCTGCTCACGATACCAAAACTCCCGAACCCAGGTTCGGAGTTTATGATTAGAAATCGCGGCGGTGGAACGATAAAAATAGACCCACAGGGTGCTACACTCGAAGGAGTGAGGTCACAATACACAATGAGCACAACAACGATTTGCATTAAAGTCTACAGCGCGCTGGAATTTTACGTCGTAGAAGGGGGATAACATGGGGTTTTTCAGTTTCCTCAATCCAATTACCGCTCCATTCGGCATCAAGCTAGGGGGAGGAGGTCCATACGCCGATGGTGGGGCGGGCGATCTTCAAAAACAACAGCTCGCGACGGCAAATCAGCGTAATCAGATGCTCGCATCACATGGTCAATTAATGATGGACGGACCAGGCGGCGATGTGAGCTATAACCCTATGAATGCTTTGTGGGGAAGTACCACAGGAATGCAGAATGAAGTTAATGGGGGATTAACTCCACTTCAAGGACTTGCCTCTGGTATTCCAGACCTTCTTCGCGCCTACGCACAGACGAACAACATTTCTCCCGATACGGGAGGAAACGCCGACCCATACGCCTTGCTCGATCACCAAAAGGCACAACTTGGACAAGGGGTTAACCAGATCAACCAGCAGAGGCAAAATGCCATGTCCACACTCCAGGCATCGCTGGCTCAGAGGGGCATCCAAAAAGGCGACTCGGCATACGATAGCGCAATGCAGAGAATATCTGACCACTTTGATAGCTCGGTTAATGACCATACCACAAACTTCATGGAAAGTGTTCGCAAGAACAAATCCGATGCACTAGGAGCACTTACGGCAGGCACAGCAGATGCTGGCAAGCTACAAATGGGGCAACAGCAACAAAGGATTGGCAATCAGCAGACAATGGCAGGTCAATACCAAAGTCAGATTGGTCAGGGCGCAGGATTAGTTTCCGGAGCGGCAAATGGGGCACTGAATGCCGGTAGTCAGTACGCACAAATAGGTCAAAACAACTCCAATAACTATTGGGCTGGTATCTCGAACCTATTTGGCGCTGCTGGCGCTGCCGCAGGTATGCCTAGCATGCCCAAACAACCGGCGGGCGGCGCATCACGTAACACTGATACAGTTGGGCCACAATCTTGGCCTGTTAACACTCAGCAAATAGGACAAAATCAATTCTGGGGGTTCTAAATGGCGGCATTTGACAGCTTCATAAATGCATATGCGACGATGCAGGGAATTCAGCAAGGCCGTGATAAACTTTCTCAGGATTGGGCAAACCAAGAAGCTGACCGTGCTATTCGTCAACATTCGGTTGACCAGCAAGGTCAGGCACAGCAAAATGAAGCGGCATATCGGAAAGCATTGATCGATCATTACAATAATGCAGACAAGAATGCGGGTGATCGCCTTAACCAGCAATTAAATGCAGGCCAAAGGTCATCGTTCGCTCAATTGCTTTCCAACGGATTAGACATGGGCACAGCTTCGTCACTTTCCGGATACCAGATCAAACCGGACGAACTTGACTCGATGGTGGCCCACGCTATAGGTACTGGTGTCATGAGCAAAAACAAGCCGGATGACTCCTACTCCACATACACCGGAGAGGGTTCTCCTTCGCCAGCTAATGCACAATCCAAATCGCCTCAGTTCGGAACTGACGAAATCGAAAGTGCAATTGGAACCAATTCGCAATCCAATATGCCAGTTAACAAAGCGCCAGATCAGTCATACAACATCGGAACCGACGAACTCGGAAGACCGGTGGGTGGAGATGTACAATCGACTCCTTTGGATCAATTCTCCAATTCTACTCCTCAGGCTAATGGGATGGTTAGTTCGTCTGTCCCAGGCGGACAATATTCACAGGACGAACTACGCCAGAAAGTGTTATCCCAGCAACTGCCTTCATTTGTACTCAAGCAACAAATGGCAGATGCACAACAGGCTAAGATGGAGTCAGATGCGCAGGCCAGACTTCAAATGGCTGACGCGGCTACTCAACGTGCCAGTGCTTATGGCCAAGGCATCGACGATAAATTTAATCTAGGCCAGGTGAAAAATACTATTGCTGATAAACTCGCAGGTATAAAACAAACCTACGAAAATGAGCTTGTCAAAATTCGTCAGACGCAAGTAGCAAATGGGACGATTACTGCCAATGCCCGTGCGAAAATGGCGGACAACGGGGCGACTAGGAATGATATACTTTTACAAGGTATCGGTCAGCGTGGGCGACTCATGCCTAGCTACCAGTCAGTAATGACAACCTACAAGAGTTACAGTTCGGCGCTTGATAAGATTGATGGTGACATTGCGAAGAACCAGAGCCTTTTCACAGGAGCCGATACAATGTACAATCCAGTCGATGCACAGAAGATCAAGGTAAATGCTCAGGCGATGATCCTTGCAGCACAAGCAAAAAGGCAGTCTATCACTAACGACCCGGTATACCAGCAACTTAATGGATACACTGACCCCGCCACAGGTGAACCGGTGCAAGGATTATTCGGTCGCATGACAACAACAATTAACGCACTGCCTGGAAATACTGTGACTCGTAAGTCGGGAATTCCCACGTTTACCGGTCCTCCATCTGGTAAAGGGAAGGTCGATCTTAACGCTGTCTTTAAGACTCTGATAGGTGCCAAGTAATGTACCCAGGATTAGGGAATCCAGACACCCAGGAACCACTACTGCCAGAGGTGCCAACTACTGCGGTTCCTGTTTCTTCTGGTAGTGCACTTCCATCGATTACGAATATGGAGAGCAAGCCTTTATTTCAAGGGCTTTCCCCACATGACCGCCGACTGATGCTCAAGGCTCGATTGCAAATAGATCCCGGTTTCAATCAACTAGATGCCCCTGACCAGGCGAAACTTAGCAACATGATCCTAAACCGTCACCCAGATGACGCCCTTATTAGCAGTGATCACCTACTTACGCCACAGATGTTAAAAGCCTCGTATGATGTGGATTATAAATATGGTACACAGCCAGATTCACAGTCTGAAAATGGTCTATTTGCGAAAAAGATCTATGCCAGGAGTAATGTCACCAATCTTCCTCCAGTTATTCAAGGACAGTGGCAACAGAAATATGGACAACAAGTACCAACCTCAGACTTTTCTGGTATTCAACCCGGAGACCAATTGTTTTATCAAAATTCAAATGGTGGCAGTCCCGGCAGTGCTACTCACACCGGCTATTATTTGGGACTCGATAATAGCGGGAGGCGCGTCTTTGCCCATGCGAGTGGAACAGGAGATGGAGTTGTCATATCAAACGTCGACACCTACCCACTGCAAAAGTTGGGCTACAAACGGTACGATGAGATAACGCAGGCTGTCAAAAACGCGCATCCACCGCCAAGTCAACCCGGAACACCAGAGTCCGCGCTATTCTCTAGTCTTGGACTTAACCCAAAGATTGCACCAGGACTACCTCAGCCAGTTCAGGGAAAAGTCCCAATTGATGTGAGCAAGATCGCATATTCTTCATCTCGCCCTGCTTCTAAGGCCCAATCATATTCAGGAATGTCTCCACAGGATTTGGATAGGGGTGCTTACTCTTACGCCGAACCAGATAACACTACCAAATCATCACTACCAGAACCGGAACCATTACCTGTTGCTTTCGAGCCGGGATCACGCGCCATACCAGGAACACGAACCGCGGCAAATATTTATAAGTCCCAAGAAGTTCTAGACCAAGACCCACAGTATTTAGCGCAACAATTTGCGAGTGCGGCACAAGCTAAAGACATGCCCGCTATTGCCAAACTCGCCCCTAAAATGATCGCGGCACAGCAAAAAGAATCTGACGATTACACGCTGTTAGGAAGTCGTGCACTTGGACGTGTAGGACAATTCTTAGGTACCGACCTTCGAACAGGGGTAGAAGGCCTTGAAGCATCTACCGATCGGTCCCCGATTACTGGTGGCTCTCTCGCGACATCCGGTTATGCAAATGCGTCTCCAACTGACGATGTTCCAACTAAGCAATGGCGGGCACTTCTTCGTGGTCTTCCAAACGACAAGCGACAGGCGCTGGTTGCAGCAGCGCAGCAAGCACTTCCAGGCGCGTGGGACAGCCCGTTCAGGGCCGCACAGGACCTTTCAGACGCACAAAAGGGTGGACCGCTCTGGCAACTCAAATATGGGGCATTATCACTTGGTTCTGAAATGTTGCACGATCCGACCCAGCTTGCTATGATGATGTACGGTCCGGCGGCGAACCTAGCAAAAACATCAAAAACTGCAGGTAGCGCAATTGCAAGTTCGGCTGATATTCAAACGATGGCAAAGACACAAGCGGTATCCGAAAGTCTGAAGTTAGCAGGGCATATGGTTGCCAACGCTGGTATAACCTACCAGACTCTTAAGGCATCGAGCGACATGCTCGACCCTCTAAATGCCAACAGTATGCCATGGGCCGCACTTCCTGGACTCGCACTTGGGGGTTTATCAGTGTGGGGACTTTACCGAAATTATCAAGAAATTCCAAAAAATCTTTCCAATCTAAAAGGTGCTTTCCCAAGTCAGGCAGTTGTTAAAATTATGGGTGATATAGACCCTGCCATTACACGTGCCATGGTAGACCTTCACCCTGATACACAGCCAGACCAGTACAAGCCAACAGCCACGGAACTCTTCAAAGAAGTCAATAACCTTAAGAGAGATTTCAATATATCTCCACAGGAAAAAGCTGAAAAAATCCTCGACATTCAAGGCAGATTTAATTCCTACAAAATAGCTAATCCACTTAAGGTAGTTGACCCGAATGCGCCCACGGCAGAAGTTCCTCTTGCACCTCCAGGCGCGACCGATATAATCAATGGTACAAAGACTGCGCCAGAGGTAACGGCAGATTCGGCGCCAGTAAATCGGCCCACGCCGGCAAAACAGGAGATATTTAAGCCACTAGAACGCACATGGCAGACGCCTGATATTTATGTGAGTAATACTCCAAATAAGGTAGCAATTAGCAATTTGTCCGCCGCGATTTCTAACTTAACAAAGATTTCCGAAACTGCACGGGCTAATCCAGACACATCGCCAGATACACTGCAATCACTAGAACAGATCGGTCAATCCACACGCGATAAATATGGCAGTGCAATCAACGGACTGAAACTGACGCCTGACGATAGGAAATCAGTTTATAGAGAGATTCAAAAGTCGATTCAGGACTCGCAATTTATAATTGACAACCAACCAAGCAATCCAATTGAACCCACGAAAGGTAATCCAAATGAAACAAGCACCCAAGGTATACAGCAAGCCGTCACTTCCCCTGCGAAAATTCCAGAGCAAGGAGTCCCCGCAGGAGGAGGCAATGGAGGAGAAGTTCAAACCACGCCCACGCAAGGCGTTAAAACAATCGGGACCAATGAAGGGCGGCAAGTATTAACTCCACCAGATGTTTCCATAACTGAACCGGTACAATCGCCACCTGCACCAACAGTGACCAAGCCTTCAAGTGGGCCAGTTCCAGGTCTCAAAGAACTTCGCGACGCAGTAGCAATCAAACCTAATAAAAGGACTGCGGAGCAACAGGAGCAATCTGAGTCCGTTGTATTCAGTCCGTCACAAATCATACCAAAAGAGAATTATGAGACAGACAAAATACGCACAGGCAAAGTTGAAGGAGAAAACTGGTGGACCAATACCCATTTTGCAGTAAAGGGTGAACTTCCACATAATTTGACATCCGGCGGGGATGTCAATATAAGTAAAGTAATGCCCAGAATAGGGGATACCTCGCCAGCTAGGATCATCGGCTCGATAGCGCATCACGATAATCACAAGGGTAGCACCAGTGGAATCGAAGGCAAGATTAGGTATTTGGATGTACTTAAAGATGCTGACGGCCAATTAACGACACTTGACTCTACATACACAAGATTGGTTGAAAAGACAGTCGGTGATAATGTTAACTTCAATACGCACAACACAGGCATCCAACCAACGATAGTCACTAAGGATGGAAAAACTGTAGGCATTATCATGCCAAGGCAATTGCCGGAGAATGGTCCAATCCGTGATGCTGCCAATCATTTGTCAGCCATTGATAAATCTAAATCTGAGGAATTAAGTCCAAGCAATCTTACCGCTGGAAATGGCACTAATCATCCTGCATCTAGTCTCCATGACGAATTGACTGATGTTCCACTGACAGACTCTGCAAAGCGAAAAATCGCACGTGACAACGCCGATACAGAGCAAAGAATTGAGAACCACAAAGCAAATTCTATTGGCATTTCTGACTCGGGAGATTTCGCAATTCCGGGTCACTTTACACCCAATGGCGCACCATTGTATAAGCATCCGGCTAGTAATTTACTCATGTCAAAAGAGCAAAAATGGCGCATGGCGCTGGATTATTACCGTCTTACCACTGGCGCTCCCAACGGCTTCAATATAGACCAAGTTTACGACGATTTAAAAGCATTGCACCCAGGCATACAAGACATTGATATTGCGAATGCTCGATCCATTCAACAGGAATTGACACAGGAACACCTACTAGCGTTGGTCAAAGAAGAGCAAGATAAATATCCAGAGAAAAAACCTAGTGCAGATACCGCAGTAAATACCAAATCAACACAAGAAGTTGAAAGGAAGAAAACCAATGTTCCCAATGAAAGTAGACCAGAACTCGACGCCAGCAAACGCGAAGCACCTGAACTTCTTCGGGGAAACTCTATTGACAAACATGAAAATGTCGAGACCGAAGCAGTACCGCCAACTAGTAAAGGAGGGAAGTCTAATGAAGTGGATACTCATTCGTCAGAACCAGGCGACGGATTACATGTCGAATCTTCAGAGACGCGGGTTCCGGTACGACGAAGCGATGGAACTCCTGAACAAGGACATTTTGGATCCGCCGACGGAACAAGACCAAGCCCACTGGTCCACGAGTTAGCGCCAACGCCGGAGACTGTTTCATCATCTCCACGTGCTGCTGAGGTAAAAGCTGAACAGTCTCCAAAGATTGATACTCCTACCCTGCAAAATTTCAAACTTACTGTAGGCGAGGCACTAGCTAATATCACTAATGTCTCCAAGTCAACCAGCCTAATAAAGGCATTGCAAGTTCTTCATAAACTGCGCAACACTGGTAAACTTGCCACTCCAGAAGAGCAAGCGATTCTTGCCAGATTCCCAGGTTGGGGCTGGACTGGAAATCTCCTTAATGATAAAAACGCTAAATCAGGAGCACAGAGGTATTACGAATACACAGATATTGTCCACCTACTCACTCCAGAACAACTTGCTAGCGCCAAGACCGCTACCATGACTTCGCATTACACACACCCAGAAGTGATTGCCAGAATTTATCAGGCCATTGGCCGACTTGGGTTTTCTGGCGGCACCGTCCTTGAGCCTTCGGCAGGCAGTGGTCTATTTCTAGGACTAATGCCAGACGAAATGCAAAAAACTTCCCGGTTTGTTGGAGTGGAAAAAGACATGCTCACTGCCGAAGTACTAAAACATCTGTACCAAGCTAGCAGGATCGAGGCGAAGCCGTACGAAAAAGTTCAGTTACCCGACAACTTCTTTGATATGGCTATCTCAAATGTCCCATTTGGGGCGCTGAGAATAACCGATCCCAATATGGTCAAGCGTGTTGGGTCAGATGATCTAAATAAGCGTATCCACAACTATTTTATTGCTAATATGATTGCAAACGCCCGTCCAGGCGGATTGGTTGTGGCAATTACATCTGACGGAACGATGGATGCTAAGGACACAATAGGCAACAAATCGAGGGCTTATATCGCATCGCAAGCCGACCTCATCGGAGCAATTAGACTTCCAAATAATGCGTTTCAGGCTAACGCAGGCACGTCGGTAACCACGGACATACTATTCTTCCGAAAAAAATCTGGAGATGCAAATGACTTAACATCGCCTCCAAAGTGGCAATCCACAGTAGAGGTCCCAGCGGATAACGGTGAAAATATTGCTAAAGTTAACGAGTATTACATAGCGAACCCGGACATGGTACTCGGAGACCATTCTATGAAGGGGTCGATGTATAGCGGCAAGGACGACTATACTCTCAAAGCACGTCCAGGTCAATCACTAGACGAAGCCATTGACAAGGCGATCTCGAACCTTCCGGAAAATGTATATACCACCGGCGATCCAGGCATGGATATGGAAAAGGCGCTACAGTCCGCTAAACAACAGACTGCATCAGTCAAAGGGCGCGACAACTCACTTCATGTTAACAATGATGGCAATATAGTGCTTGGCAGAGATGCGCTTACCGGGCGACAAATGACCTTAGAGGCAAAAGAAGCCCAAGCAATCAAAGCATACGTTCCACTGCGTGACCAGTTACTTGCTATGCTAACCTCACAGCGCACAGGGGTTGCAACAGACGAGACAATAAAGGGTGACCAGCAGAAATTAAAAGCCATCTATGATAGATACGTAAAGTCACACGGGGCACTTCATGGGAACAGTTCTAAGGCATGGGAGGAGGACCCACAAAGTTCAGCCGTTAAGGGAATTGAGATTTATAATCCCAAAGACAAAACCGTCACTGGGCTGGCCGACGTGTTCACGAAGCGTGTGCAGAGACCTATCGAAATTGCTACACACGTCGGTACCACAGACGCAGCATTGATTGTTAGCTTAAATGAAAAGGGACATATCGACTTAGATTTAATGTCTAAGTTAACTAATCAAAGCAAATCTGTAATTGCTACAGATTTAATCTCCAATGGATTAGCGTACAATGACCCTCAATCTGGATATGTAACCAATAGCGAATACGGATCAGGAAATGTCAAACTAAAACTAGACCAAGCAATCGCCGCAGCATCCAAAGACTCACAGTTTAATCCTAATGTTGAATTCCTAAAATCAATTCAACCAAAACCTCTCACACCGGGTGACATAATCGCAAAATTAGGAGCTAACTGGATGCCTCCTGAACTGTACTCGCAATTTTATCAACACATTACAGGTACAAAAGGCGCTGTTCAAGCACGTCAAAACTCAATAAATGGCGAATGGTGGTTTACCGCTCCACGCAATGATTATAATAGTGCAATGGTTAAAAGCCAGTATGGTACAGAGGAGATGTCTGCAATACAATTACTTCATGCAATGATGAACTCCAAGCCGATTAAAGTAATGATAACAGTAGGAGACAGAAGAGTAATTGATGAAGCAGCAACAGCTTTAGCAAAAGCAAAAGCAGAAGCTATTTTAGAAGAATGGCATAAATGGATTTCTAGCGATCCAGATCGCACAAGCAAAATGGTTGATACCTACAATAACGATGTGAACGTTTGGGTCAAACCTAAGTTTGATGGATCACATTTGAACTTTCCTGGTATGAACGACTCTGGACTTACACTTCGCCCGCACCAGTACGATGCGGTACAACGTATTGTAACCTCTAACAATACACTACTTGCACACGATGCTGGAATGGGAAAATCAGCAATTCTGCATAGCGCAGCTATGACGTTGCGTAGGATTAATCCAAACGCAAAAATCGTGATGGGACTTCTGAAATCCACGATCGCGCAACAGGCGACTGCGTTCAATAAACTCTACCCGGGCGCTAAAATTCTTACACCAAGCGGCCCTGAAGATTTCTCACCCGCAGGACGTGACGAATTTATCAGTAGAATGGCGACAGGTGATTGGGATGCAATATTAATCAGCCATGATCAACTAAAACAAATCCCTGTTAATCCACAAACGCTTTATGATCACATCCAAGAGCAGTACTTGAACGTCACAAACTACCTTACTCAGAACGGAAGGGACAGATCAAACGTCACAGTTAAGCGCTTAGAAGCGCAACAGAGTAACCTTATGGTAAAGTTGCAGAAGTTGCATGAGGATATTACTAACCAACAATCTAACAATTCTATGTATTGGGATGATCTTGGCATTACCCATGTGTTTATCGACGAATCGCAAAAGTATAAAAACGCGACAGTCATTTCAACACATGAGGGACTCGGTAAAGAAGGTTCGCAGTTGGCCGATGACTTGATGGTAAAAATCCATCAAGTCCAACAGAACGGGGGAGGGATAGTATTCTCTACTGGAACGCCACTCACAAACTCAATCGCTGAAGTCCACAGCATAATGCAGTACCTTGCGCCAGACTTGCTAAAACAATCTGATATTGCTTCATTTGATTCATGGATCAATAATTATGCGACGGTGGAATCAGCTATCGAGCAAAATGTCGCTGGCAAATACGTAGAAAAACAACGGTTTTCTAGTTTCTCAAACGTTCCCGAACTGATGACCATGTATCTTCAATTTGCAGATGTGAAACAGCTAGAGGATGTGCCGGAGATCAAGGTGCCGGAGCTAGTAGATACAGGCGGCAAGAAAACAGGTGAATATATTGAAGTCCATAGCCAGATAAGCCCGGAACAAAGGGAATTCTTCAAGGAAATGGTTGACCGTGCAGGAAATGTTGGACCTGCTCCAGGTCAAGAGAATATGCTAAATATCGCAACCGACGGACGCCATGTTACCCTAGACCCACGAACAAGAATACCTAATGCTCCTGATCATCCATACAGCAAAGTCAATTTGCTAGCCAAGGCTATCGCTAAAGAGTACTTTAATCCTCAATCAATGGCGGATAATCGCACACAATTGGTATTCTTAGACCTTTCTACGCCAAAACCAGGATTCAATCTCTATGACGATATAAAAACCAAACTTGTTCAGGCGGGCATACCTGCCGCCCAAATCGCGTATCGCCAAACTGCAAAAACAAGTGCCGCGACGCAAGCTCTGTTTGCCGATGTCAATGAAGGCAAGATTCGCATTCTAATAGGCAGCCGAGAGGGCATGGGGATTGGAGTCAATGTCAATAAACACCTAATTGCGGTACACCAGGTGGACCCAACTTGGCGACCAGATCAGATTATTCAATCGAATGCCAGAATTCTTAGGCAAGAAAGTGCATTCCTAGAACAAGGCGTAAAGATTTATATGCACATAACGCCAGGATCATTCGATAGCTTTATGTTTGCCAAAATCAAGAGTAAGTCAAAGTTCATTGATCAATTTTCACCAAAAAATGATGCTCGAAGCGTGGAGGACCTAGAAGGTGGAAACTCATTCACGATGGCGCAGCTCGCGGCTGTTGCATCTGGTGACCCAAGAATTGAACAACTAATCAAACTTCATAATGATTCCAAAAAATTGCTCGCGCTTCAAAGGGGTGAGCTAAATGCCGCCAAGGATGCCAATTACCAAATTCATAAGCGAACGCAACTCATAGAGGTAAACAAGTCACGTATATATCGACTTGAACAGATTGAAAGCGCCATAGCAAACGCCTCCAAAAAGGCAAATCCAAACGACTTGGAACCGTTCGTTGATGCCAAGGGTAATTCTATATCGGACCGAAAGACAGCAGGTAAAATCCTCGCTGACTTCGCTGAAAACCTTCCAGACGAAAATGTACCTGAACCGTGGGCAACCTACAGCGGCTGCAAGCTGGCAGTCTTCAGAACTACCAAGATGTTTATGGGTGATTCTCGTGTGCAGTTTTATGTAGATATTACCCCGCCAAATATTCTTCATGATTCGGCTCAGATATGGTCCTCACGAATTGAAGCAAATATGCAAAGCGAAACAGGCACAATACAGAGCATACGTAATGCTATCGACGGAATGCCCGAACAAGCAAAATATTTGAAAGAAGCATCAGGGGACGCATCGGCAGAGATACCTATTCTTGAAGAACAGGCAGGGCGGGAATTTTCAAAGCAGGCAGAACTAGATAAAGTAACAGAGAAACTGAAGGAGATTGAAGATTCCCTGAAAGCAGACAAAACAGACACTGAAGAACAGGGATGGGGTGCGGGCGCGCTAAGTATGGGCATGCCAGGGTTCCTGCCTCCTCACATGGTGAAGTTGTTGTTTAAGACTATATTCCAGAAACTAAAAGCCCCTGCCAGGTCCATGCGCGATACTTTCGTGGGAAATTTATTCCACCTCGAACACCTATCACCCGAAGCGGCAGTTGTTGCCAGGTCTGCCGGACCGAATGCCTCGCGTGCTCAAGCCAACGTCATTAACAACATGGCAATGAGTGCGATCGACCGCGCATCCAACGGTAAAACCGAGGCGGTTATGGAACTTCTACAAGACGGGCGTCTTCGCGGGCTTCGTGAACGATGGGGACGTATGGCGACCGGACTTAAGATGTCTGACATAATCGAGGGCTACAAGTATCACGGAGAAGATAAATACAAGCCAACTGACAACTTCAACGCCGCTTTATCAGCACTCGATGCCAAACCGCAATTCAAAGGAATTAAAGAGCGGTACGAGAATCAGATTAAGGCATTAAATCTTTTAGATAATCCCAGACTTGCTATGGCCAGCATCACTAGCCAATTTAAGGTAGATGCGGATCGCGCTAGACTACTTGTGTCAAATCAAATGAGCATGACCGATACGGAGTTCGCGAAACAGTCTGCTGAACCTGACATGAAAGCTGGTGTTCAGGCATACAAGGAGCATCTTGAGAACGAGATGGAGACTACCCACGGCCAGAATAGTGGGATATTCACAGATACCAAGGGTCCCCTAAACGCATACTTCCCGCTTAACCCGATTAACGAGGATGGAAAAACTGAAATCCCTTATGAGCCAGGGACCAAAGCGGAGTATGGTGTTCAGGCGAACAGGCGCAATCGATTTGCCACAGGTCTTAGCAAGCAGTATGACTCAAGCCCTAAGGCGGTGGCGGCGGCGTACAAGGCGACGGTAGTAACGAACAACAAGGCCAGACTCATTCAACAGTTAGTAGACGATAACATCCTGCAGCCAATCAAGGACGTTAATGGCGTCGAAACAGTAAATGACAAGCCAATACGTCAAATCACACAAAATGGCTATAGTTCTGATGCAATTATGATAAATGGAATACCCGTACCAGCCACACGAGTTCCAATGACCACCGACACCAGGATCATAATTCCAAACAGTAAAATTTTATTTGCGTCGGCAAAAGAAGGGCTTGTTCCAACTAGCATCTACAGAGAACTTTTGCCAGTGGTGACTAAATGGGGTAAAAATCCGTCACCTAACAGTGCGGTGCAAGTCCTGCACGCATTAAACACCTTCTCACTTCAAAACCCACGAGAGGGCATTGGCCATGCCAGGAACCTGATTGGTACAATAATCGCGAAAACCCCGTACATCGGACCTAGTTTGATGGACAAGATGGTTTCATCAAATATCTTCACCAAGCTTCCTGCGGTAATTTATAAGGCATCGACGACCGATATAACCATCCCCAAGAACCAAGCGGACCTTCGGGAAATGGCGCGGCTTGGAATGTTTTCTGAACGCACTATGTCAACCACACGTAGCCAGCGGATTGCCGACCTGACGCACGCGAGATTGACTGGACCGCTTTCCATGCACAACTTCATTTACGGCCCGCATGGAATGGACGTGAAGTTTAAGTTATTGATGTTCCAAGTAGCCAAGTTGATGAATGGGATAGACGGTCAAATTGACTCTCCCGAAAAGGCGATGGAGATCGCTCGGTATGTTGATGGCATGGGTCAGTACAATCGGGAACTTTCCAGTACATTCGTCAGACTTCTAAAAGACAGTGCGATTGGTCCATTTGCTACCGCCAATACCACCATGTTTAAGAACGGGATAGATGTGTGGGCGAAAGCCTTCTCGCCTGACTCCCTCCCGACTAAGGGTTTGCCAACATCCAAGCGGGTATCACTTAAAATTGCACAAATGCTTTCAGTAGGGGCTGTCGCTTTTATTGCGACTTGGGCAGCGATTCATAAAATGCGAACCGGCAAGAACCCGCTCACAGACCCGCAGGCAAGGTTCGGAGAAATATTACTTACTCCAATCGAGCGTAAATCAGCATGGGCGCAAACACTATTTGGTCCAGGCGACACTCCAGCGTACCTTTCGCTTGGGTTCTTTAACCCTATCGCCTTGCGCGGGGCGCAATCAACTGGAATTCGTGGGGCGTTTAACACGAAGGTGGAGGGCGGAACAAATGGACAGGCTATCGAGAAAGCATTCACCGACTCCCTGAATAGCATGGCGCAACCGGTCACTGGCGGGCCTGTGGCACATAGTGCGTTCGTAGGGCTAACCGGGCACGAGCCGTATCTTCAAAATCTCAACAATTTTCAACTGAAGGATGCTGTTGGCCCCACAAAGCCAGGACTTCCGAGGCTCGGCGCGCAGGCCCGCGAAGCAGTCCTTAGTCTCAATAGTTTCTACGGTGACTTGGCGGCACTACTTGGCATTGGTCACAAGGCAGATGCTCTACGACGGATGACCCCAGGAGAGCGCGCCACTCGCACGGTGGTTAATATGGCATTCCCAGGGCTGGTTGGATTTACGCACGATGACACCCGTGAAACTGAGCTACTCCAGAAGGACGACCGGCTGCGCAATCGAGAAGAACTGCCCATAACTGACAATACATACCGGTCTCTCAAGGATACTGGCATCCCCATACCCAAACTTGGAAAGGGCGACAACGAATCGGATAACATGTACACAAGGCGCCAGAGTGGTTTTGCTACATCGATTGACAAGATGGTGGATGGCATGGAAAAGAATAATGACTTCATGAAACGGCCAATCGACGTTCGCCGTGGGATCATGGAAAATGTGGTCCGTGGACTTGAACGATCTTTTGCCCCACCAAAAACCCCTCCGGCGTGGATGCTTCATGCGAAGTAAATATGCCAGTCGTATAATATACAAGGAGTAACCCATGTTCGTTAATACCCACGCCCCAAACTGCAAAGTCCTGGAGCTCGCGCCCGCCAGCACAAACTGGACACAGGTCACAACGTTCCCAGGCCTTGACCAGGCAATGAAGTGCCAATACTTTACCATCCGAGCCGTGGCGAACGCATCGACCGGGCTTCCAGCGGATTCCGTTGCTGGATTTAGGTTTGTGGTTAATCCAAGCACAACGCCTGCGGGAACCAGCGTTGGAAAAGTCGTAAGCGCCGGTGGACAGACCGAAGTAGTTCCGGGCGGCGGGGTATCCCTTTGGGTGAAAATGGCGAACGTCACTGATGTTATAATCATAGAAATATTTTACTAAGGGAAACTTTCATTAATGACGGTTATGGATATTTTGTCGATAGGTGCTTCAACGATCGCAATGGTGGGCGCGGTTGGCGGTGCTTACGTTAAATTGCAAAAGACACTGACAACCCTGACGCTTGGCGATACATTTGCATCACAGAAGTTAGAAGAACACAAAACAGAATTCCATGAGCACATAAAGCAGGATAGGGAAGAATTCGGGAAACTAAATACCAAAATGGATATTATATTGACACAAGGAGCGAAGAAATGAAGGGTTTGACTAAAGGTATTTCACTAATCGGCTTGGCATGGAATATGCGCCGGCGCGCGGTTCTCAAAGGCAATTCCGATTTGGTGGCTGCGCTCGACGCGGTTATGACACAATTTGTCACAGAGTTATTCAAGAGTTCCGATGTTCAG